>JANXMO010000675.1 GCA_025354615.1 Burkholderiales bacterium
GCGGCGGGCCGGCGCTGGCGGGCTCGTTTTCCTCCGTTGCAACGGCGGCCGCTTCAGCACCGCATGCGCATGCGCAATTGACCAAGCACAAACGAAAAAAGCCTTTCCGGGCAATCGAGCATGGTGAAACAGCGGGTGACCCTTTCACCACCGTCGTTCCCGGCAAACGCCACGCAGCCGGGCGCTGAACAAGGCGCGTCCATCAATCAGCACGCTGAAACCTGGAAACGGCAGGTCAACTGCCGTCGCAGCGGCGGTTGCCACTCATCGTGCCGTGCCGGGTCGATTACGAGTTCATCCACCCGCTGCCGTGTTCACTCACCACCAAAGCGGTGTTTGACACGACGCGGCCACGGGCGTCAGCTTCGCCTGATGGCACATCGCTTCGCGTGACAGCACCCATGGGCTGCGGCGATGCCTAAAGTGGGACACCTCTGACACCTCTGACACCTCTGACACCGCTGGCGCCTTGCTCCCATGCTCAAACGATTGGCTCACCTGTGCGGCAAACCGCCCACTGCAGCAGCAGCGGCTGAACCGGCGCCCGTGGTGGCGGCTGAACCGACGCCTGGCTTGGCGCGCTTGCCGCCACGGCTGCCGGCATCGGCAAGCGGCAGGCTGTTGTCGTACCAAAGCTACAGGTCGCTCCAAGCTGCGACTGCTGCAACGCGACAGGAAAGCGAGCGCATCTCAAAAAGCACCGTCACCGCCGGCGCAACACCTGCGGCACCGCAAGCGCCCCACTGGAGCCGCGCCCGCCAAGCCTTGGCACATAAATTGGCCGACATTGCCAACAGCGATCGCATGCCGCCGCTGCAGGCGAATTTGACCTATGCCCAGCTGGTAAGGGGCACCACGCTGTTGATGGAAGGCCAGCAAGACAAAGCCATCACTACCGAAGAGGCCGGCCTCCTGCACGCATTGCTGCTCATGGGCCAGCACCACAACCGCTGGACGGCGCACAACGGCTTGCCTTCAGCGCAATTGATTCCGTTGAGCTATCAGTCAACTGGAGAATTTACTGGAATGGCATGGTCGCTTGCTGGCGGAATGGGCAGCGAAAAGATAGAAATTTCTCATATCAGCCATGGCTATAGCAGTTTCGCCGTGGCCCACGAACACACGCACGTCGGGCAATTCAATGGCGATACGCCGCGAGGAGAATCAATTTTTACCCCACGGCAGGCATTGACCAATGCAGACAATCACCCCCGTGAACAAATGCTGGAAACAGCCAGAGGCATGCCGCAGCACTCCGCACCAACATCATTAATGAGCGATAAAAGCCGGCAGTTTCATGCATTGCAAGCCATGGAAGTGCAGGCTCATGGCGAAGAAGCGGCAGCAGGCATGCCGCTGGCACTTCAGCAGATTTCGCTCAATGAACCCCAGTTCTCCTCGAAATTTCCGGTTAACAAATTGTTGGGTTTGCTTTTGCGCGCAGCGGGCGATCTGAACGAAGCACAGGAGGCGCCCGAAATAGCCTGTTTCGACCCAGCCGCCCATCCGAAGCTTGGCGCCCAAATGGAACGAATCCTTTTTGCCACGGCGCAGTTGCATGACGCCATGCAGTCGGCGGCCTGGACAGACGCACAGGAGGAACGGGTGCACCTCCGCATGGGTTCGTTGGAAGAAAAAGCGGCCGACACCTCTCTTCAAGGTATTGAATTGCTGGCTGAAATTGCCAACACCTTGTCGGGCTGTGTCACCGGTTTGAGATTCGGGGCAGGTTTTGCATTGCAGACGCCCGCGACAACACAATCGGAACAGGCAGCGCCTTTCCCCGTCGCCAAGAACCAGCCTGCAAAAACATTGCAAGTGGTTTTGTCGAGCGCTGGTACACGCGGCCTCGACGGCCAGCCCATGGCGCTGAGTGCCGAACAAGTGGCCAAAGCTGTTGAAGAGGCCAAGGTCGGCAGTGGCTTTGCGGCGGGCGTGCAGGCTTTCCAAGACAGCTGCGGCCAGCTGCCCGAGCCGCAAGCGGTGGCCGACACAGTGACGCGGCTGGCCGCGCGTCTGATTGGCCTGGACATGCAGACCTTGCCGGCCGACCTGCACCCGGCCGTTAATTTGTACGAGGCACCGTCAACAGAGTTCGAGCGCATTGCCGGTTTGAATGCGCCGCCAGCACCGGGGCAAGGCTCGCCGAATGAGCCGTTCGCCCCGGTGACGTCGCATCAAAAGCGCAAGGCGCTGTTCGATCCGATCGCCTGGCAGCTGCATGTGCCGCAGCATTTCTTTCATCCGTCGCAGGCCGACCGGTTGGCGCCTCGCTTGGCGGGGCTGGCAGCCGACATGGCTTACACGGTGAGCGCCGTGCTGGCCCACAACACGTCAGGCGGCCACCGCACGCCTGAGGCGTTGTCGGCAGCGGGCTTGTGGAACGCTCGCATGCCGGCTCATTGCACACCGGCCATGGTGGCGCTTGGTCTTGACGCCAACTGGATCACTGCCCTTGAAAGCTCTGAAAAAATACCTCGCAGCGCTGCCATGGCCTTGCCGATAAGAAAGCTTCTTACCGAGCAGGAATTTCTGCACAGTCCTGCATATGCACTCCAATCGAGTGTTGACCAATTCCTCATCGCTCACCCGCACAGTGCCGCCGCCGTGCTGCACACCATCGTCAAGGCCACGCCGGTCAAAGACCTTGACTTGATGTGGCACCTGGGGCCGAGGGGCGCAACAAAGCACGCGGCGCAAAACGGCGAGCCCGGCGCGCAGGCGGCCTACGAGGCCAGCACGCAGCAGCGCTGGCAACTGCCGGCCGTGGCGTTTCGCCGGGCGGTGATGCAAGACAGTGCACCTGCCGCCGCTCATGCCAATGGAGCGCATGGTGAATAACATGGCAAGTCAACGGTAAAGGTGCATCACGGCGGGGCTTGACCCATCGCACTTTGCATCACGGGCGAGTGCTTTGCGCCTCATCGGCCCGCAAGATGTGACGGTGGGCGGCGTGACCAATCCGACACAAAAAATGCTGCTCGCCACTGGCCGCGAAGCACTGTGGCTGGTGTTTCCGGATGCTGAACAGCGGTAACGTCAAATGCGACCTGCAAGGCGTCGAACAGCGGTTTGAGCCCGCCATTCCTTGTTTCACGTAAAGCCTGAGCGCCTCTGTTGCGGCTCGGTTGTGAGCGCCTTGCGCCTGTCAACCGCCCGTCAACCGACGGTATTTGGCCCACAGCGAATCGGTTGATTCGACATGCGCCAGGTCTACCGGAATGCACTCCACCGGGCAAACCTGAACGCATTGCGGCTCATCGAAATGGCCCACGCATTGCGTGCATTTGTCGGGGTCGATTTGATAGATTTGCACGCCCATGCGAATGGCCTCGTTCGGGCACTCGGGCTCGCACACATCGCAATTGATGCATTCATCGGTGATCAGCAGGGCCATGGCGCGTATTGTCGGCGCGCTCAAGCGCCCATGTCACGAACGTGTGTTTTGAGACGGGCCAGGACCGAAGGCGAAACGAATTTGGACACGTCGCCGCCCAGTGTGGCGATTTCCCGCACAAAGGTGCCGGAGACGAACTGGTATTGGTCACTTGGCGTCAGGAACAGGGTTTCAACATCCGGCATCAGCTGCCGGTTCATGCCGGCCATTTGGAATTCGTACTCAAAGTCACTGACGGCGCGCAGGCCGCGCACGACGACTTTGGCGCCCACGCCGACCACGAAATCACGCAGCAAGCCGCGAAACGGCACCACTTCGACATTGGCATAGCCTGCCGCCAGTTCCTGTGCAATCTCCAGCCGCTCGTCAATGCTGAACAGGGTGCGCTTGTGATGGCCGGCGGCCACAGCCACCACCAGCCGCTCGAACAGCCGGCTGGCACGGCGCATCAAGTCCTCGTGGCCCAGGGTCATGGGATCGAAGGTGCCGGGATAGACGGCGGTCAGCACGGTCGCCGAGGTCATCGGCGGCCGTCTTCATGGGATGAGCCGCCCGGCTGCAGCAAATGAAAATGAACGGCCCCTGCACGGCCAGCCCGCCGCAGGTGCAAGCCCAGGGGTGCCAGTTCGGCATCGTCCATCGCGCGATCAACTTCGAGGTAGACCAAACCGTTTTCAACCAGCAGCGGTACCGCCGCCTCAAGCGCGGCACGCCAGGCGTTGGCGTTGGCGTTGGCGTTGAAAGGTGGATCGAGGAAGATCAGGTTGAAAGCGGCCGCGGGGCTGCGGCGCATCCAGGCCAGTGCGTCGGTACATTCGACGCGCACCGTGTCGGCGTGAAGACGCACACGCGTTGCCTCCAGGCTGCGGGCCGCTCGCGCATCGCGCTCCAGCAGCACCGCGCTGGCCGCACCGCGCGAAGCGGCCTCGAAACCCAGCGCGCCGCTGCCGGCAAATGCATCCAGGCAGCGCCAGCCGTCAAGTTGCGGGCCCAGCCAGTTGAACAAGGTAACGCGAACGCGGTCGGGCGTGGGCCGCAGACCCGGCGCCGACACCACCGGCAGTTTGCTGCGCTTCCACAACCCGCCGATGATGCGCACCTGCTGTGCCGGCAGCGACGTGGTGGCTGCCGGCATCACAGCCGCATCGCAATGCCGTCGCGTGCCAGCAGCGCTTTGGCTTGGCCAACGGTGAATTCGCCGTAATGAAAAATGCTGGCGGCCAGCACCGCATCGGCGCCCCCGATGCGGATGCCATCGCGCAAATGCTCGAGCGTACCGACGCCGCCCGACGCAATCACCGGCACGCTGACGGCATCGCTGACCGCGCGCGTCAGTTCGAGGTCGAAGCCGGACCGCGTGCCGTCGCGGTCCATGCTGGTCAGCAGAATTTCGCCTGCGCCGTACTGCGTCATTTGCTGCGCCCAGGCCACGGCGTCCAGCCCGGTGTTGTGGCGCCCGCCACGGGTGTAGACGTCCCAGGCCGGTGGCTGGTCGGGCATGGTGCCTGGCCGGCGTTTGGCATCAATCGCCACGACGATGCACTGCGCGCCATATTTGGTGGACGCTTTGTGGATCAGCGCTGGGTTGGCCACCGCAGCCGAGTTGAAACTGACTTTGTCGGCCCCGGCGTTGAGCAGCCGCCGAACGTCTTCAACCGTTCGCACACCGCCGCCCACGGTCAGCGGAATGAACACCTGTGAGGCCACGGCTTCGATGATGTTCAGGATGACGTCGCGCTCATCACTGGTGGCGGTGATGTCGAGAAAAGTCAGTTCGTCGGCGCCCTGGTCGTTGTAGCGGGCGGCAATTTCGACCGGGTCGCCCGCGTCGCGCAGTTCAACGAAATTGACGCCTTTGACGACGCGCCCGCCCGTCACGTCGAGGCAGGGAATGATGCGTTTGGCCAGCATCCGCAGCCGTGTCAGCCGGCCAGCAGCGCGTCGGCGCGAGCCTGGGCGGCGGCAAAGTCGAGGTCGCCACTGTAGATGGCGCGGCCGCAGATGACGCCTTCAATCCCCTGGTCTTCGACCGCACACAGCCGTTCCACATCGGCCAAGTTGGACAAACCACCGGAAGCAATGACAGGAATGGTCAGCGCCTGCGCCAGCTTGACGGTGGCGTCGATGTTGATGCCGCTGAGCATGCCGTCGCGGCCGATGTCGGTGTAGATCACGCCTTCCACGCCGTGGTCTTCGAATTTCCTGGCCAGGTCGATGACCTCGTGGCCGGTCAGCTTGCTCCAGCCGTCGGTGGCCACTTTGCCTTCCTTGGCATCGAGGCCGACGATGATGTGGCCGCCGAATGCGGTGCAGGCGTCCTGCAGGAAACCGGGGTTCTTGACCGCTGCGGTGCCAATGATGACGTAGCGCAGGCCGGCATCGAGATAACGCTCGATGGTGTCGAGGTCGCGAATGCCACCGCCGAGCTGCACGTCGATCTCGCTGCCGACTTCGGCCAGGAT
>JANXMO010000040.1 GCA_025354615.1 Burkholderiales bacterium
AACGGCGCGCGCCGTTGACACCTTTGCCGATGTTCGGAATCAGCACCAGCACCAGCAGCAGCAGCGCGCCAACGAACACCCATGACGACATGCGCTCCCAGAACGCCACCGGCACTTGCACAACGACCAGCGCCGCAATGAAGGCAATCGTCAGCGAGACGACGTGGCGGATCAAGAAATGCGTGGCCGCGTAATTGGCGAACTTGGGGTTGTCGGGTAGCGCCACGGAGGCGCTGTAAACCATCACCAAGCCCAGCGCCAGCAGGCCGACGACGACCCAGATCAGCGGCTGGTCGACGCCCTGCACCGGGCTGGCAGTGGCGGGCGAGGCCTTTATCCAGTCGCGTACCGGGATGCTGCTGCCGGCGTTCTCCGCCTTGTCGCCGCCACGGAAAAAACCCGTCACGCGCGCCTTCAGCGCCGCCAAGCGGTGAGACAACGTCGGCACGGCCACGCTCATGCCAGCACCTCGCCGCATTCGGCCGCCAGCGCCAGCACTTCGGCCACGAAAACCTGGGCGCGGTGCGCGTAGTTGTCAAACATGTCGAGGCTGGCGCAGGCCGGGCTGAGCAGTACCGCATCACCCACCTGCGCCTGGGCAAACGCCCAACGCGTAGCCGCCTGCAGGCTGGCGTGGCGCTGCAAGGGCACGCCGGTAGCCGCCAGCGCGGCTTCAATGCGTTCGGCATCACGCCCCAACGTGGCCACGGCACGCGCATAGCGCCGCACCGGCTCGGCCAGCGGCGCAAAGTTCTGGCCCTTGCCGTCGCCGCCCAGAATGGCCACCAGCCGCTGCGGCGCGCGGTCGGCGCCCAGCCCGGTCAGCGCGGCCACAGTGGCGCCGACGTTGGTGCCCTTGCTGTCGTCGATTGCATCGACACCGCCGGTGCAGCCGACCCGCTGCACGCGGTGCGGCTCGCCGGCGTAGTCACGCAGCGCGTGCAGCATCGGCGCCACCGGGCAGCCAATCGCCTGTGCCAGCGCCAGCGCGGCCAGCGCGTTGGCCACGTTGTGGCGGCCGCGCAGGCGCAGCGCATCGGCCGGCATCAGGCGCTGGATGATGAGCGCTTGAGCTTCAACCAACGGCCCGGCGCCGCGTTTGGCGCGCGCCGGCGGGCCGTCGAGCGGCAGCGCACGCGCCAGCCAGGCCATGCCGTGGTCGCTGAGCAGGCCCCAGTCGCCCGGCGCGCGGGGCGGTGACGCCACGCTGAAGCGAACCACTTCACGCCGCGGCCGCGCCCGGGCGGCGGCCTTGCTGGCGGCAGGCGGCAGTTGCAGCAGCGGCGCCAGCAGTGGTTCGACCGCCGCGTCGTCACGGTTGACGACCATGACGGCGTGCTGACCGTAGACCCGCGCCTTCGCCTGTGCATAGGCGGCCATGTCGCCGTGCCAGTCGAGGTGGTCTTCGCTCAGATTGAGCAGCACCGCGGCGCTGGGCTCGAAGCCGTCGACCCCATCGAGCTGGAAACTGCTGAGTTCGAGCACCCACACCTCGGGCAAGTGGCTGAACACGGGGCCGGGTGGCGGCGGCGGAATGAGATGCGGCGGCGGACCGCCACTGCTGGCAACGTCGTCCTCAGCGCCGTCATCAACGTCGTCATCAACGTCGTCAAGCGCGGCGTTTTGCGGGCTTTCTGGCACATCTTCCAGCACCGCTTGCGCTGACGCGTGCGGCGCGGCCTCTTCAATGGCCGCCACCGGTACTGCCGCCTCGGCATCGGTTTCCAGCGCCAGCGCATCGGCCAGCGTTTGCAGCATCGTCGGGCCGATGTTGCCGGCCAGTGCCACGCGGCGGCCGGTGCTTTCGACCAGCTGCGCGGTCATGGCGGCGGTCGTCGTCTTGCCGTTGGTGCCGGTGATGGCAATCACCTTTGGCGCGTAGCCGCGCTCGGCCTGCAGGTCGG
>JANXMO010000047.1 GCA_025354615.1 Burkholderiales bacterium
GCGGCGGCTTCCGCGCCAAAAACGCCTTCGCCCCACTCCACGTGGTTGAGGTAGATCTCCAGAATGCGCTGCTTGCCCAGCAGCCCTTCGAGCATGAAGGCAATCACCATTTCCTGGGCTTTGCGCGGCCAGCGGCGCTCACCTTCCAGAAACAAATTTTTCGCCAGCTGCTGGGTGATGGTGGAGCCGCCAACCACTTTGGGTTCGGCGTGCAGCGTCTTCCCAGCGCTGGCGACCATGGCTGAATCGGCTTTGAAGGCGCGGCCTTGTTCGGCCTGGCGCAGCAGCCGGTTGTTGCGTGCTGCGGCCTTGCGGTTGCGTTCCCAGGCGTTTTGCAGCGCTTCCCATTCGATGCCGTGGTGGCTGGAAAAGCCGGCATCTTCAGCGGCAATCACCGCCCGTTGCAGGCGCGGCGAAAGGCGCGCGCGGCCCACCCACTGCTGGTGCCAGGCCAGGGTGTGCGGCGCTTGCGACAGCCGCCACAACTCCGAACGCTCGAACGTTGTCGACCACGGATCGACCACCAGCATCAGTGCGATCCGCAGCGCGAAATACAGTTGCAGCGCCAGCACCGCCAGCAGCAGCAAACCCAGCAAACGCCATACCGACCGCCCGCCGCTGGCCGCTCTCATAAAGTCATCTGCTGCCGCAGCGCGGCCAACACACCTGCAGTAGGCGGCCGCACCCCGTGCCAGAGCGCAAAGGCTTCAGCCGCCTGCTCGACCAGCATGCCCAGCCCGTCGCGCCCCATGGCGCCGTGCTGCTCGGCCCAGGCCAAAAAGGCGCTGGCCGCGCTGCCGTACATCATGTCGAGCGCCAGCGTGCCGGGGCGCAGCACCTGGGCGTCCACCGGCACGCCGGCCGCGTGCAGGCTGCTGGCGCTGGCGTTGATGACGACGTCCCAGGCCGTGCCAGGCGAGGACAGCGGCAGGGCGTCGAGTTGAACGCCGTGCAGCGCCGCATACGCCTGGTGGCGCGCCACCAGCATGGCGGCCCGCTCGAGCGTGCGATTGGCGACCGCCACGCAGGCCGGGCGCGCGGCGATCAAAGGCCCCAATGCCCCGGCCGCAGCGCCGCCAGCGCCTATCAACAGCACGCGCTGTCCGGCCAAGGCAAAAGTGGCGTTGTGTTCGATGTCGCGCACCAAGCCCGCGCCATCGGTGTTGTCGGCCAGCCAGCCGGCGGGGGCGGCAGCGGCATGGCCATCGAAGCACAACACATTGGCTGCTTGCGCGAGTGCCGCCCTTTCGGTGCAACGCGTGGCCAAACGGAAGGCCTCGAATTTGAATGGCACCGTGACATTGCAGCCCCGCGCCATGGCTGACGCGGCAAAGCCGCGCACGGTGGCTTCAAAAGCGCCTGGCGGCTCGAGCGGACACAACAACTGCCCGTACTCGACCGCCTGGCCGGTGAGCGCGGCAAACTGCGCGTGAATGGACGGCGAGCGGCTGTGGGCCACCGGGTTGCCAGCCACCACGTAGCGGTCGGCAGGTGACACCGCAGTCATGGCGGTGCGCTCAGGCTGGTTTCCAGCCCGTCTTCACGGGTGAACTTGAAGCGCGACGTGATTACCAACTGGTCGGCGTTTTGCCGCATCTTGGGCGTGAAGTTGCCAAACGGCGCCGCCGATTTGACGATGGCCAGCGCGTGGCGATCCAACAGGCGCGAGTGCGAAGCGCGGACAATTTCCGTGTCGACGATCTTGCCCTGCGCGTCGACGGTGACGTTCATCGTCAACTCGCCGTAGAGCTTCTGGCCGCGGAATTCAGGGAAATTGCGCGTGCCGCGTTCCTCGATACGGCGGCGCAGCTGGTCGTAGTACTGCGCATAAATTTCTTCGCGCGTGGCCGGGCTGATGTAGCGTTTCTTGGGTCGTGCATTCTCCGCGTTGATGCGCTTTTCAATTTCCGCCAGCAGCTGCACCAGTTGCCGGCGCTTTTCCTCCTGCGCCTGGTTTTGCGGTGAACCGTTGTCAGGCAGCGGTTGCGGGGGCGGCATCAGTGCCAGCTCGCGGCGCATCTGCGTCAGCAGCAGTTGCTGTTTTTCCTGCAGCTGTTCCACCTGCCGCTGGGCGTCTTCGCTGGCATCGCCAGGCGAAACAGTCGCCGCGGGCGGCAGCGGCGACATGGCGCGGGCGCGCTCAGCCTCACCGCCGCCAGCAAGGTTGGCCTGCGCAATGGCCTGCGCCAGATCGGGCGCTTCACCCGAGCGCGAATTGACGAGCACCACTTCCAGCGGCGTGTCCTTGAACACCCGGTTGAAGGATTGCGGATCGACAAACCGCATCGTGAGCAGCGCAACATGCACAACGGCCGACACCAGCAGCGCCACCTGCATCGGCGATGTTTGGCGCCAGGCCCAGGCCATGTCAGTTCGACGGGAGCGCAGCGCCCACGTCGCCGGCCACGGGCGCGGCAGCCCCTGCACTCGCCGTGTCAGCCGGGTCGGCGACGTCGATGGCCAGCGACAGCGGTCCGGCGGCGGGCGCTTCGTCGTCGCTGTCATCGCCCGTGTTTTCCGTGCCGCTGGCGGCATCGCCCTGCCGCGCCAGCACACTGGCTTGCAGGTCGAGCGTCAGCAAGTCAGTGCCGGTGAGTTTGACGCGAACCGCCGCGCCGCGCGGCATGGTTTCACTGCCAGTCGCGCGGAAAACCAGCGGCAGTGCATCAGCCCGCACCAGGCCGTCTTTCATCACGGCGGCGTCGAGCTCGGTCATGTCTTGTTGGGCTAGATACAGCAGCGTCCAGTAGCGTTCAATGGCCTGCTGATACGCGTTGTAAGCACCATAGGCTTCATCGAAACTGGAAATGATCGCGAACAGCGCGGTGTCCTTGGGCTTGAAAGGCGCTGCCAGCGCGGCGGTACGGCCATGCCGCGCGCAGGCGATGATTTGCCATTGGTTGACCAAATCCACATAGCGGCGCAGCGGCGAAGTCGACCAGGCGTATTGCGCCACGCCCATGCCGGCATGCGGCGCCGGCTTGGTGCCCATGCGCACCTTGACGCCGGGCGCCATGCTGGCCTGGCTGCGATAAATGCCCGGCACACCGCACTCGGCCAGCCAGCCGCCCCAGTGGCTGTTCGCGAGGATCATGGCCTCGGCAACCACCAGGTCGAGCGCCGAGCCGCGCGGGCGGGTGCTGATCGACACCACTTCATCGCCACGCGGCTCGACGGGTTTTTCGCCCTCCGGGCCGTTGCCAAAACCGCGGCCGTCAAGCCGGAAGCTGTAATCCGGCCGGTTGAAATTCTCCGGCTTGCCGCGTACCACTTCGCGCGCTGCCTTCAAATGGCGGGCCAGGCGGTGGGCAAATGCCAGTTCTGGCGCGAAGGCGTAATCGGCCGGCGCCAGCCCGGTCAGCGTGGCCTCGGTCACGGTCTCTTCCAGCTGGTCATGGCGCAGGTTGGCGGCAATGGGCACGCGTTCAAGCCGCGTCTCATGGCCGCGCAACTCGAGCGTCGACTCATCGAAAGTGAAGTAAATCGACACCGCCGGGCACTCGCGCCCTTCCAGCAGCGTGAAAGCCTGCACTACATCGTCCGGCAACATCGTCAGCTTGTAGCCGGGCATGTAGACGGTGGACAGGCGTTCGCGCGCCAGTTTGTCGACCGGGCTGTCGGGTGCAATCGCCAGGCCTGGCGCAGCGATGTGCACGCCAAACACGACCGTACCGCTGCCCAAGCCGTGCACTGACAAGGCATCGTCTATTTCCGTCGTGGCGGAGTCATCAATCGAAAACGCGCGGGCCGCCGCCAGCGGCAGTGCTTCCTTGATGGCCGGTGCCGCCAGCACCGGGAATGCCGTTCCCTTGGGAAAGTTTTCAAACAGAAACCGCTTCCAATGGAACTGGTAAGGCGAGTCGATCGCGCCTGCGGCTTTCAACAAATCGAGCGGTGGGCGGTGGCTGCGCCGCGCCGCCTCCACCACGGCTTTGTACTCGCCAGCATTCTTGTCGGGCTTGAACAGAATTTTGTAGAGCTGCTCTCGCACAGGCGCCGGGCACTGGCCTGCTTCGAGTTCAGTGGCCCAGGCATTCACCTGTTCGGCCGCCTGTTTTTTGCGCTCGATGCCCAGCAACGCCGCCTGCACGGTTTCCGCCGGCGCCTTCTTGAACTGGCCTTTGCCGAGCCGGCGGAAATAGTGCGGCGCCTCGAACAGGCTCAGCAGCATGGCGACTTGCTGCGCCACATCGGCATTGGCGCTGAAGTAGTCACGCGCCAATTCGGTAAAGCCGAAGTCGTGTTCAGGCGCAAATTCCCAGGCCAGATCAAGCTCGATGCCGCCGGCCTGCGCCTGTGCGGCCGCCAACAATTCCGCCGGTTGCGGTTTGTCGAATTTCAACAGCACGTGGGCGGCTTTGACCTTGACCCGCTTGCCCGATTCCAGCTCGATCTGGATCGAACTGTCGGCTTCGGACATCACGCGTCCGGCGCTGAATTTGCCGGCGTCTTCATAGAGTGCATACATCAACGACATTCTCGCCGATGCCCCTGGGCGGTCGAATCAAACCCGCTTGCGGTACTCGTGCGTGCGGGTGTCGATTTCGATCTTGTCGCCCGTTGAAACAAACAACGGCACGGCAATTTCAAAACCTGTGGAAATCTTGGCGGGCTTCAGCACTTTGCCGGAGGTGTCGCCCTTGACGGCCGGTTCGGTCCAGGTAATTTCCCGCACCAGCGACGTTGGCAGCTCCACTGAAATCGCCTTGCCTTCGTAAAAAACCACTTCAACGGGCATGCTGTCTTCCAGATACTGGAGCGCATCGCCCATGTTCTCGCTTTCGACTTCGAACTGGTTGTAGTCGGCGTCCATGAAGGCGTACATCGGGTCGGCGAAGTAAGAGTAGGTGCACTCTTTTTTGTCCAGAATGATCTGGTCCATCTTGTCGTCGGCCTTGAAGACGACTTCGGTACCCGAGTTGCTCAGCAAGCTCTTGAGCTTCATGCGCACGGTGGCGGAGTTGCGGCCGCCGCGGCTGTACTCGGTTCTCAGCACGACCATGGGGTC
>JANXMO010000093.1 GCA_025354615.1 Burkholderiales bacterium
TCAGTGCGGCGGCATCCAGCCAACCACAGCGCCGCAGCCGCCCGGTCACCGTGCCACGTTCCTGTCCGACGGTGGACAGGTGATGGCCAACGCTGCCCGGCTCGTCCATCGGCAACTCGGTCGGGAACGGCCCGCTGCCCACGCGCGTCGTGTAGGCTTTGGTAATGCCCAGGATGTAATGCAGTAAATCGGGCCCTACCCCGGCACCGGCCGCTGCGTTGCCGGCCACGCAGTTGCTGGAAGTCACATAGGGGTAGGTGCCGTGATCGATGTCGAGCAAGGTGCCCTGCGCGCCTTCAAACAAGATGTTGGCGCCTTGGCGGTGGGCCGTGTGCAATGTGTGGCCAACATCGGCCATCATCGGCCGAATTTGCGCGGCCACGTTCATCGCATGGTCGAAGAGCGGCTGAAACTCGAGCGGCTGCGCACGCAGATAACCGCTGAGCGAAAAGTTGTGCAACGCCAGTAGCTCGCGCAGCTTGTGTGCGAAGCGTTCCGGGTGTTTCAAATCCTGCACACGCAAAGCGCGGCGCGCAACCTTGTCTTCATAGGCCGGCCCGATACCCTTGCCGGTGGTGCCGATCTTGCCGGCACCGCTGGTTTCGCGCAGCGCCTCGCGGGCTTTGTCGACCTCGACGTGGAACGGCAGGATCAAAGGGCAGGATTCACTGACGAACAAGCGTGAACGGACCTCCAGCCCGATCGCTTCCAGCCGCTCGATTTCCAACAGCAGATGCGACGGATCGACCACCACGCCGTTGCCGATATAGCAGGCCACTCCCTCGCGCATGATGCCCGACGGAATCAGCTGCAGCGCTGTTTTGATGCCTTTGATCACCAGCGTGTGGCCGGCGTTGTGGCCGCCCTGGAAGCGCACCACGGCCTGCGCATGATCGGTCAGCCAGTCAACGACCTTGCCCTTGCCTTCATCACCCCACTGCGTGCCCACCACCACCACATTGCGGCCGCTGCCTGCGGCCTTTGTCGTTTGCATTGAAATCGTTCCTCTGGTCAAAACGCGAGGCCATGCGCGACTACAACGCGCGCACCACCCATTGATCACCTGCGGCCACCAGCTCGCGATCGCAATTGAATTCCTGCCCTTCCAACGCATGGCCGGGCAGCATGCACACCACCGATTCGCCCTGCTCGCGCAGCCGTCGGACCGTTGCACGAAGCGCTGCGTCATCTGACCAAGGCGCGCGAATGGCGGCAGCCGGCGGCGGCGCCTGCACGTGCTGGGCCAAGGCTTTCAAATCCAAGCCAAATCCAACGGCCGGACGCTTGCGGCCGAACGCGGCGCCCACGGCGTCATAACGGCCGCCGCTGACCAACTGGTCGCTCGCCCCAGGCACATAGATGGCGAAATGAGCGCCGCTGTAGTAAGCATAGCGGCCCGGGTCGGCCAAATCGAAGCCTAAATGCACATCGGGGTGCGCCAGCTGCAAGTGGTTTGCCAGCCAGCACAAGTCACTCAATGCTTCGGCAATCAACGGCTGTGCGGGCAACGCTGACGCCGCTGTTTGCAAAATGTCTGCACCGCCGTACAAATGCAGCAAGCTGTGCAGGCCTTGACGCGATGGTTCTGGCCAAGTTGACGTAAGGCGGGCCAGCAGGTCGGCGTCTTTGCGCGCCAAGGCGTCGTGAAGCGAGGCCAGCTGCATTGGCTCAAACGGCATGCCGTTCAGCAAACCGCGCAAGATGCCGGCATGGCCCAGATCCAGCGTGATGGCGCCCAGCCCGGCATGGCGCAAACCGTCCAATGCCAGGTCAAGCACTTCGAGATCGGCCTCCAATCCACTGTGGCCGTAAATTTCAGCGCCCCACTGCAGCGGCTCGCGGCTGGCGCGCGGCCCCGCCGGCTGCGTGTGCAGCACCGGGCCACAGTAGCAAAGCCGGGTCACGCCCCGGCGGTTGAGCAGGTGGGCATCAATGCGCGCGGCCTGCGGCGTGCTGTCGGCCCGCACACCCAGCGCGCGGCCATCGAGCTGGTCCACCAGCTTGAAGGTTTTGAGGTCCAGCGCACGGCTGGTACCCGACAGCAGTGAATCGAGGTACTCGAGCAACGGCGGCATGACCAACTCGAAACCATAGCTGCATGCCATGTCGAGCCAGCCGCGGCGCAGCTTTTCAATGTGCCGAGCCTGGGCAGGCAGCACATCGGCAATGTGCTCAGGCAACAGCCAGGCAGATGGCATCAGAAAAGACCTTGCGCAGAGAAAACCCGAAATTGTAGAGCCCGAACCCGCAGCAAGCTACGTCACGCGAAATGATTCGCCCTGGCGCGGCGGTGACCGGCGGCGTCAGCTCCAGAGCACCGCCAGAACGAGCAAGCCCGCCATCATGCTGCTCAAACCTAAAAAACGCACTTGGCCGTCGGACAGACGTGTGGCACGTTCGAAAACGCGGCGCCACAGCGGCGGGCTGCAAAAAGGCAACAGCCCCTCCAGCACCAGCATCAGTGCAACCGCCGCCAACAGCAAATCCCACATGTCGCTGGACAGACTCACTTCTTGGGCGCAGGCGGCGCAGCAGCCGCACCGGGCCCGCGCATCGCCTTGAAAAAATCGCTGGACGGGTCGACCACCATCATGTCGGACTTGGCCCGGAAACTGGCACGGTAAGCATCAAGGCTGCGATAGAACTGCGCGAATTGAGGGTCGCGGCCGAACGATTCAGCGTAGATCGACGAGGCTTTGGCGTCACCTTCACCCTTGATTTTTTGGCCGTCACGGTAGGCTTCCGCCACAATGACTTCGCGTTGGCGGTCGGCATCAGCGCGTATTTTTTCGCCTTCAGCAGTGCCGGTGGAGCGCAACTCGTTGGCCACCCGCTTGCGCTCGGACTCCATGCGGCGGTAAATCGAATCGGTAACGTTGGCTGAAAAATCGACCCGCTTGATGCGCACGTCGACGATGTCAATGCCGAACGAGCGGGCTTCTTCCGTCAGCCGCCCTCGCACGTCCTGCATGACTTTGTCGCGCTCGGTCGACAGCATCGCGCGCACGGTGCGCTTGGTGACTTCTTCATTGAACGCCGCCTGCACGATGGGGCTGAGCCGGTTTTCGACATTGCGCATGTCGACGCCGTTGTTGCGGATGAACTGGCGTGCATCGGTCACGCGCCATTTGATCAACCAGTCAATGACGAGGCTTTTCTTCTCCGCCGTAAAAATTGGACGTGTCTCGGGGCTGTCCAGCGTTTGAACGCGGCGGTCGAGGAACACCACGTTTTGAAACGGCGGCGGCAACTTGAATTTCAAGCCCGGCTCGGTCACCACTTCCTTGATTTCACCCAGCGCGTAGATAACGGCGAACTGCCGCTGGTCGACGATGAACAGCATCGAAAACACAAGCGCTGCCGCCAACAGTGCAGCGATGCCGATAAAGCCTTTTCGGTTCATGAATCAGGTCTTTCTACTGGAGAGATCAGCGGCCATCGCGGTCACGCGTGCGTTGGTTGTCGCGTGAGCGCACATCAACAGCGCCGCCGGCCGGCACGGCGGTGTCTGCCGCCCCCGCCGCGCCAGAGGCTGCGGGCGCAGCCGTTGGCACGGCCGGCGTGTTGGCTGCAGCCGCTGCCTGCATCAATTTGTCAAGCGGCAAGTAGAGCAAGCTGGCATTGCTGCGCGTGTCGACCATTACCTTGGTGACGTTCGAGTACACCTGCTGCATGGTGTCGATGTACATGCGGTCACGCGTTACGCCAGGCGCTTTCTGGTATTCGGCCAGCACCTGGCTGAAGCGCTGGGCATCACCGTCGGCCTGCGCCACCACGCGCGACTTGTAGCCATCTGCTTCTTCCTTGAGCCGCGAGGCCGTTCCCTGCGCTTTTGGAATCACATCGTTCGCATATGCCTGCCCTTCGTTTTTCAAGCGCTCGCGGTCAGCGCCGGCCTTGAAGGCGTCATCGAACGCGGCCTGCACCTGCTCTGGCGCCTGCACGTTCTGCACATTGACGTTGACGACCAGAATGCCGGTTTTGAGCCGGTCCAGCTGCGTCTGCACCGATTTGACAAGGTCGGTTGCAATCGCGTCGCGTTGTTCGTAGAGCACCGAATCCATCGTGCTCTTGCCGACGATTTCCCGCACCGCCGACTCGGCCGCCTGCACCACGGCGTCATCCGGACCGCGGTTTTCAAACAAGTAAGCCCGCGCATCCTTGAGGCGGTATTGAACCGTGAAGCGGATGTCGACGATGTTTTCGTCTTGCGTCAGCATCGAAGAGTCCCGCAAGCCGGTCGCCTGTACCACCGTGTTGCGGCCCACTTCAACCGAACGCAATTGCGTGACGGGCACCGTTTCATGCGCCTGGAACGGGTAAGGCATGCGCCACTGGAAGCCGGCGTCTGCCGTGCTGCTGTACTTGCCAAAAGCAGTGACCACCGCTTGCTGCCCTTCCTGCACGATGAAAAAGCCGCTGGCCAACCAGATCAAGGCGACCAGGCCCACCAGCACGCCGATGCCGATGCCGGCGTGCTTCATATCGGGAGGGAAGTTGCCACCTCGCCCGGCGCCGGGGCCTGGAGATGGCCCTTCATTTTTGCCGCCGCCGAACAAGCCGCTGAGCTTGCGGTTGAAGTCACGCCACAACTCGTCAAGGTCGGGCGGCCCGTCGCCACGCCCACCGCTGGCTTGCAGTGGGCGGCCCAAGGCGCCACGCAATCGCTGTGCACCAGCCAATAGCAACTGCAGCGGCCACGCCAAGGCGGAAATCAATACAGTGGGTTCACGGCTCATGGTCATGTCTTGAAAAAAGGAAGCGGCGCGCCGTCGGCACCCACCGCATTGATATTGGTGTCGGTTGTGCCATCTGATGTCGGGGCGCAAAGCGTTGGCTTCAAGCCAGCAGCGGAGGTATTTTCCAATGCCGCCCGCGAGATGAGGTGCCGCAGCGCCTCCAGCCCACTGCCAGTCGTAGCGCTGACGAACACGCGCGGCACGCGTTGCCCACTGCCGATATCGATCGCATCGGTCAATACGTGCGGGCGGCGGCCGGCGTCGAGCTGGTCCAACTTGTTGAACACCAGCATTTGCGGCACGTTGGCCGCGCCGATGTCGCCAATCACGCGTTGCACCTCGGCCATTTGCTCGTCCAGCAGCGGGCTGGCCGCGTCGACCACATGCAGCAGCAAATCGGCTTCAGTCGCTTCTTGCAAAGTGGCCTCGAATGCTTCGACAAGTTTGTGCGGCAAATCGCGGATGAAGCCCACAGTGTCGGATAACGACACGTTGCGCTGCGCTTCCTGCAAATACAGCTGGCGTGTGGTGGTGTCCAACGTCGCGAACAACTGGTCAGCTGCGAACGCCTGGGCATTGACCAGCGCGTTGAACAGCGTGGATTTGCCGGCATTGGTGTAGCCGACGAGCGAGACGCGAAACGTCTGACTGCGTTCACGGGATTTGCGCTGGGTGCTGCGCTGCTTCTTGACTTTGGCCAGCCGCTCTTTGACGGCTTTGATGCGCTCGCCAATCATGCGCCGGTCGAGCTCGATCTGCGCCTCGCCCGGCCCGCCACGGGTGCCGATGCCACCGCGCTGGCGCTCAAGGTGGCTCCAGCGGCGCACCAGGCGGGTGGACATGTACTGCAGCTGGGCCAACTCGACCTGCAACTTGCCTTCATGGCTTTGCGCACGGGCCGCAAAAATTTCAAGAATCAGCATGGTGCGGTCGGCCACCGCCACGCCGAAATGCCGCTCAAGGTTGCGCTGCTGTGCCGGCGACAAGGCTTGGTCGAACAACACTGCTTCGGCTTGGTGCCCTTCGACCAGCGCCTTGATTTCATCGGCCTTGCCGCTGCCGACGAACAGCGCCGGGTCTGGCGCTTTGCGGCGCGCAATGACGCGGGCCACCCCCACATCGCCGGCCGATTCGGCCAGCAACGCCAACTCGTCGAGCGTGGCGTCAAAAAACGTTCCGCGGCCGAAATCAACGCCCACCAGAATGGCACGCGCGGGCGCCAACGAGGCTTCGGCCGGTGGGGGCGGCGGCTTCAAAGTGAAGTTGTTGCGCGGCTGGCGAAGCAGTTGCGCATCAAACGGCTTCTGGGGTTTCAGCCGCGCTGAAATTGACCGCGCGCCCCGGCACCACGGTGGAAATGGCGTGCTTGTAAACCATTTGCGTGACCGTGTTGCGCAACAGCACCACGTACTGGTCAAACGACTCAATGTGGCCTTGCAGCTTGATGCCGTTGACCAGGTAGATGGACACTGGCACGTGCTCTTTGCGCAGCAGGTTCAAAAACGGGTCTTGCAGGAGTTGCCCTTTTTGGCTCACGATATTCTCCGTGTTGAAAGCGAGTAAGGAAAGGACGTTAACACAGGGTTTTTACAGGGTGGCAACCCTGCAAACCGCTGCTTCGGCAGCAAAAGCCGCACGCCCGGCGGCCGCTTCAGGAATGGGTGTCAAACGGGTTTTTGCCCGAGCGCATTTCAATGCGCAGCGGCGTGCCCACGAGTTTGAAGTGCGCGCGAAAACGCCCTTCGAGAAAGCGCTTGTAAGCGTCGGTCACGTGGTCCAGCGAATTGCCGTGGACGACGATGATGGGCGGGTTCATGCCGCCCTGGTGCGCATAGCGCAGCTTGGGCCTGAACATGCCGGCCCGCTTGGGCGCCTGATGCTCCACCGCTTCCAACAGCAGGCGCGTCAACACGGGCGTGCTCATTTTGCGAACGGCCGAGGCATGCGCATCGGCAATCGACTGCCATACCGGCCCGAGGCCCTGACGCTTGATGGCTGAAATATTCAGCACCGGCGCAAATTTGAGAAAAGCCAGGCGCTGCTCGATCGAGCGCTGCAGCATCTGCTTTTGATAGTCATCGACCGCATCCCACTTGTTGACCGCCAGCACCACGGCCCGGCCGCTTTCGAGGATGTAGCCGGCAATGTGCGCGTCCTGGTCGGTCACACCTTGGGTGGCGTCGAGCAGCAGCAGCACGACGTTGGCGTCGGCAATTGCCTGCAACGTCTTGACGACCGAGAATTTTTCAACCGCCTCGAACACCCGGCCTTTGCGGCG
>JANXMO010000094.1 GCA_025354615.1 Burkholderiales bacterium
GGCATGCGCGCCGAGCAGCGCTTTGCCACCTCGGCCGACGGCACGAGGGTGCCGTATTTCATCGTCTGGCCCCAAGGCGCGGTGGCCGACGGGCGCAACCCCACGCTGCTGTACGGCTACGGCGGCTTCGAGGTCTCGCTCAGTCCGTTTTATTCCGGCATTTACGGCCGCGCCTGGTATGCGCGCGGCGGCGTGCTGGTGATCGCCAACATCCGCGGCGGCGGCGAATACGGGCCGGCGTGGCACCGCGCGGCCCAGCGCGAAGGCAAGCAGCGCAGCTATGACGACTTCGCGGCCGTGGCCGAAGACCTGATTGCACACAACGTCACCCAGCCGCGCCACCTCGGCATCCGCGGCGGCAGCAACGGCGGCCTGCTGGTCGGCGCCACCTTCACGCAGCGCCCCGAACTGTTCAACGCCGCGGTGTGCGCCGTGCCGCTGCTCGACATGCGGCGCTACCACCAGCTGCTGGCCGGCGCCTCGTGGATGGCGGAATACGGTGATCCCGACGACCCGGCCGATTGGGCGTTCATGTCCCGCTACAGCCCTTACCAAAACCTCAGCGCCGGCCGCAAATACCCCGAGGTGATGTTCGCCACCTCGACCCGCGACGACCGCGTGCACCCCGGCCACGCCCGCAAGATGGCCGCCCGCATGCTGGCGCTCGGCCACCCGCTGCTGTATTACGAGAACATCGAAGGCGGCCACGGCGGCGCGGCCGACAACGCCCAGCGCGCGCACTTGGAGGCGCTGGAATACGCTTACCTGTGGCGGCAGTTGGGGCGCTGACGACTGCCGCCGCAAGGGTTCACCTTGAGGCCCGCGGCCGGCCAGCCGGCGTATCCTGGCGCCATCATGCTGCCCGTCTCTGCCGTTGCTGCTGTTGTTGCTTCCACCGAGCCGGCACCCATCGTGCTCGACATCGAAGCCTCTGGTTTCGGGCCCCATAGTTATCCGATCGAGATCGGCTTCGTGCGGGCCGACGGCACGGCGTTCTGCACGCTGATTCGCCCCGAGCCGGCTTGGCAGCACTGGGATGACGCTGCCGAGAACGTCCACCACATTCCGCGTGAAGCAGCCGTGCGCTGCGGCCGCAGCGTGGCAGACGTCGCCTTGTCGTTGAACCAGCAATTGGCCAGCGCCACTGTTTACAGCGACGGCTGGGCGCATGACTACAGCTGGCTCGGCACCTTGTTCGAAGCGGCCGGCCTGACGCCTGCCTTCCGGCTGGAAAACCTGCGCGCCTTGCTCAGCGAGCAGCAGGCCGAGCAGTGGCATGTCGTAAAGCAGCAGGTGATGCGCGAAATGCAGCTGCAGCGCCACCGCGCCAGCGCCGATGCCCGCGTGCTGCAGGCCACGCTGCTGCGTCTACACCGCTTGAAAACCGTTGCGGGCCATTGAGCGCTGCGGGCCGTCAAAGCCGTTTTGTTTCTTTTCGCGCTTCATCGAGCAGTTGCTGGATCACTTGCTCGGACGTGTCGTATGCGCCTTCACCCGCGTGGTGAAAGCGGATTTGGCCCTGCGCATCGACGATATAGAGCGCAGGCCAGTAGCGGTTGTTGAATGCACGCCAAATGACAAAGTTGTTGTCCACCGCCACGGGGAATTCGATGTCCAATTCACCCAGTGCGCGCTGCACATTGGAGATTTTTTTTTCGTAGGCAAACTCCGGCGCGTGCACGCCAATCACCACCAGACCCTGGTCTTTGTATTTGCGATGCCATTGCCGTACGGAGGGCAGGGCGTTCTTGCAATTGATGCAGCCGAAGGTCCAGAAATCGACCAAGACCACCTTGCCGCGCAATTCGGCGGCGGACAGAGGTGGCGAATTCAGCCACTGCACCGCGCCGGCCAACGGCGGCATGACACCTTCCGAGGGCAGCGCGAGAAGCGGCTTGGCCGCGGCTTGTACCGGTATGAAACCACCGCTGCGCTGGCCTGTCTCGGCGGCGCTGGTGGGGTCGATGGCAGGCGTTGGCTGCAGGCGCTTGAG
>JANXMO010000243.1 GCA_025354615.1 Burkholderiales bacterium
GAGCCTCCTCTAAACCCGGGGCGGTTCACTGAGCAACAACAGCAGTATTTCAACGACGTTCTGGCGCGTGCCGACCGACCCGTTGCCAGTCAATGGCTGGGCCTGCTGGAGCTGAAGCTGGCGCATGCCTTGACACCGCGCCGACTGCCCTCAAAACAGCATGAAACGGTGCTGGAAATCAAATTAAGCACCACTGATGACCTAGCACGAGTAGCCGATGACCCGGGCCCGGTATTGCATATCCATTGCGAAGGTCAACTCGAAGACCCGATCAACCTAACCACTCTTTCGGCCTCGGTCACTGCAGCTCATTTAAAAAATGCCGAGCAAGCCGCACTGGGTGCCGATTGGCAAGCTGCGCAGCGACAAGCCGGCAACGCCGAGGCCGAGATTTACCGCTTCCGAGTCGCTGAAGCCAGCTTGAACAAATTTTTGGCCGCCGTGCCAAGCATGCCTTGACTCGGTGATCGCCTGCTTTTTATGCAGTGATGGGCTTTTCACTCACACGACATGACCGCCCGCCACCGTTCTCATTCATTTATTCATTTGCCTCCCCATCGCGTCCCATGATTTAGCTGCCGAGGCGGAAACCCCAACGCCGCGTCGCCTCAACCAAATGACCGAATATGCCGCCAAGTTACTGAAAAAAATTACGCTTAGGCCGAAGAAGAACTGCATTTGCAATTGGTGAGGCACCACTTGCAGTGGCCTTCAGACGTCAACCTCGATGCTGGTTGTTCGTGCCATGCCACCCGGTCAGGCGCCCGCAGGCGCTTTGAATGAAGCCCGTGGCAGCCAGCCATTTCCTGGCGTCAGGGACATACCGCTAAGCCGGGCGGGCGGCACAGCCCACGCAGCGCCAAGACCTGCGCCACGCGCTCCCTTGCCTGCGCCCGCGGCACTGGATGAGCCGCTTGAAGCACCGCCTCTTTTTAAACAAGTGGAAACCACTTTGTAGGGCTTTCATCGAAAACTGACCTCGAACTACCTGAAAACGCTGGCCAATTTGCCTGTTGATTACATGACGGCCACTGTCAACAAAATACTGGTCAGCGCTGACGAGCGCACTGGCCTTGCTGCTGCGTTTGTCAACGCCAGAGCAGGAGACAAGAGCCAAAGCCGGCGCGGACTTGATCAAGATGAAAAGCGTTGTGCGCAACATCCACGTCAGCGCGTGTCTGGTGCAAAACGGGCAGCCTTATCTCGATCTCATCGATGCCAACTTTCATGAGATTTTTCAAAGAATAAACATCTACCGCGAGCAAAAGGAGCTGAACAAGCCCCCAACACCCAGCCCGCAAACGCTGTTGAAGATGACGGACAGGTCCGC
>JANXMO010000256.1 GCA_025354615.1 Burkholderiales bacterium
CAACGGCCAGCGCTCTTCACCCGCCGTGCTGGTGGCACACAGCCTGGGCTGTCAGCTCGTCGCTGCCTGGGCGGCACATTCACGGCACACGGCTCTGGTCAAGGCGGCCTTGCTTGTCGCGCCTCCTGACGTGGAGCGCGCCGACATGCCGCCTCACCTGTTCAACTGGCGCCCCATTGAACGCAAGGCGTTGCCTTTCATGAGCACGCTGGTGAGCAGCAGCACCGACCCCTATTGCACGCCTGAATGCTCTGCCGAGATGGCGCATCATTGGGCCAGCAACTGGGTTTTGCTGACAGGCAAAGGCCATCTCAATGCTGAGTCGGCGTTGGGCGACTGGCCTGAAGGCAAGGCGCTGCTCAGCGCCTTGACAGTACAGGCCAGTGAATCGCCGACAATTCAGCCATGGTCACCAAAAAACCCAAAGGATTAGGCATGGGCCTTGAAGCGCTGCTGGGGCCGCGCGTCAAAGAAGCTGGTGAGGTTGGCGGTGCATTGGTAGACGGTGTGCCGGCCATGCTCAAGCTCAGCCAGCTACAAACAGGCAAATACCAGCCCCGCACGCGGATGGATGAAGGCTCGCTCTACGAGCTGGCGGAAAGCATCAAGGCGCAAGGCGTGATGCAGCCTATTCTGGTGCGGCCGGTCGGTGCGCCCGAAGCCGGGCGTTACGAAATCATCGCTGGTGAGCGCCGCAGTCGGGCCGCCAAACTGGCCGGCATGGAAGATATTCCGGTGCTGGTGCGGGTGGTGCCTGACGAGGCGGCCGCCGCCATGGCGTTGATCGAAAACATCCAGCGCGAAGACCTAAACCCCCTTGAAGAAGCACAAGGCATTGCACGCTTGGTCACGGAGTTCCAGCTCACCCATGATCAAGCCGCACAAGCCGTTGGCCGCTCACGCAGCGCTGCCAGCAATTTGATGCGCCTGCTGAATCTGACCAAAGCCGTGCAGCAGCTGCTGATGGCCGGCGACATCGATATGGGTCACGCACGTGCGCTGCTGCCGCTGGAAGGTGCCCAGCAAGTGCTGTGCGCCAACGAAATCATTGCCAAAAAGCTCAGTGTGCGCGAGGCGGAAAAGCTGGTGGCGCGCCAAGGCCAACCCGCACGCTCGGCAGTCGAAAATACTGTTGATAAACCCAGTGACTTGAGGCGCATCGAGCAGGAGCTGTCGGACGTGTTGACCTCGCCGGTGAGTGTTCGCATCAAAAAACGCACGGCAAAAGGCGAACAGGGCGAAATTGCCATCGGTTTTGGGTCACTCGATGAGCTCAATGGCCTGTTGGCGCGTTTGGGGTTGCCCAGCCGCTGACCAACGCCCACGAGGCCGATTGCACAGGGGCGTTTCTTGCCCGGGCCATGGCCAGACGTGGTCACCATGGGAGCTTTGTGATGCAACGAATCAATGCGCGCCGTTCTGCCATTGAGCCTTTCCTGGCTCGCTTTGACGGCCGCAGCCCTGGATGCCAAGCACCGCAGTAGGGCATTTGTTCTTTTCCAGCCCGCGCGGCGCAGAATGGTCTGTCCTTTAAGCCTTTTTCGAGGCTTCAACGATGGACAGATGCGCGAAGCTTGAGGCAACACAAAATTGCTGCGCTCCAGGAAAGCTTTGATGAAGCCCCCCCGCTTGAGCCAAGGACTTCATCACAACTTCCCTTACCGGCCCTTGCCGTCTTGATGCCGGCAAATTAAGCCCAAAGCGGGTTCCGCCTTGCGCACAGGAGATCAGCACATGGACGTCATCAGCCACTTCACCGCCCGTTTCGAACGCACCCGCGAAGAAGAACTTACGCTGGAGGACTACTTGGCGGAGTGCAAACGCAACCCCATTGCGTATGCCTCGGCCGCCGAGCG
>JANXMO010000321.1 GCA_025354615.1 Burkholderiales bacterium
CCTGCACCTCGACCATTGCCCGCTGTGCGCGGTGGCCGCCACTGCGTTGCTGCCGCCGGCCGCGGCAGCGGCGCTGCAAGTGCCCGCCAGGGCCGACTTCATGCCGGCGCTTTTCCGGCACGCGCCGCGGCCGCTGTTCGCCTGGCGCAGTGCCCAACCGCGCGGTCCGCCTTCTTACTTCTGACGTTTCAGCCCCCGGCAATGACGCCTGGTTTTTGCTGCTGCCGCCACGGCCGCAGCAGCCATCAGGCCTTTCGCCGAATCCCAATGCCCCGGGCTTGTCTGCGCGCGTTTTCCACGCGGCACGTGGCCCGCTCGTCAGGAGCACACCTTGTCATTCCAACTTATGTCGTGCCGCCACCGGCCGGCCCTGCTGGCGTTTGCAGCCAGCGTCGCCGCGCCCCTGTGCGTTCATGCTGAGAGCGTTGAAGCCGCCAGCAGCGCGCCGATCAAATCACTCGGCGTCGTCGTCATCACCGGCTCGGGCCAGCCGACGTCGCTGCCCACACAGATTCCCACCACCCTGGAGAGCATCACGCGCGACGACATCGAGCGCAAGCTCAACGCCCGCGACAGCGAGGACACGCTGAAATATTTTCCCAGCCTGCTGGTGCGCAAGCGCTACATCGGCGATTACAACCATGCCGTGTTGTCCAGCCGCGCCTCGGGCACCGGCAACAGCGCGCGGTCGGCGGTGTATGCAGATGGCATTCTGCTGTCCAATTACCTAGGCAACGGCGTGGGCGGTTTGAGCTTTCCGCCGCGCTGGGGTATGGTCACGCCGGCCGAGATCGACCGGGTTGACGTCATGTACGGGCCTTTTTCCGCGGCTTATCCGGGCAACTCGGTCGGCGCGGTGGTGGCTTACACCACCCACATGCCGACGGCTTTTGAAGCTCAGGCGCGTGTGGGTTACTCGCACCAGCCGTTCCAGCTCTACAGCACAAACACCACCTACCGCGCCTGGGAAACCAGCGCCGGCGTCGGCAATAAAGCCGGCAACGGCGCCTGGCGGCTGGACCTCAGCCACAGCGACAGCCAAGGCCAGCCGCTGACGTTTGCCACCCGGCTGCTCAGCGCCGGCACGGCCACCGCGCCGCCGGGAAGCAGTCCGAAATCAGTCACCGGCGCGGTGCTCGACGCCAACAACACCGGCCAGCCCTGGTATGTGCTGGGCACCGGCACTGCCTACCGCACGCAGCAAGACCATGTGAAACTGAAGCTGGCCTATGACCTCACGCCAACGCTGCGCGCCAATTACCTGCTGGGCGTCTGGCACAACACCGCAGTTGGTGAAGCCGCCAGTTATTTGCGCGATGCCGCCGGGGCGCCGGTTGAAAACGGGCCGGTGCGCATCAATGGCCAGGTTTATGCCGGAACCCAAGCACTCGGTGCCGCCGACTTTGCGCTGACGCGCGAAGCGTTGACCCACGTCATGCAGGCGTTTTCGCTCAACAGCCATACGCGCGGCGTGTGGGACTGGGCGGCGCAGTTCAGCCGCTACAACTATCGGCAGGACGAAAAACGCCAGAACGCCACGCCCTTGCCCGCGGCACGCAGTGGCGGCGCTGGCACATTGGCAAATGGCAGCGGCAGCGGCTGGCGCAATCTGGCCGTCAACGGCACGTGGCGGCCGCCAGGCGTCGATGGCGCCCATGTGGTTGACCTTGGCTTTCAGCAAGACGACTACCGCTTGCGCTATCCGACGTTCCAACTGCCGGGCCAGTGGCAGGAAGAGGCAGCGTCAGCCCCGGCCAGCAGCGATGTGCAAGGCCGAACCCGTCTGCGCAGCGTGTACGCGCAAGACGCCTGGGCACTGGCGCCGCAATGGAAAACCGTGCTCGGCTTGCGCGCGGAACAGTGGCAGGCGTTTGACGCGGTGACGCGCATTGCCTCCG
>JANXMO010000142.1 GCA_025354615.1 Burkholderiales bacterium
GATTTGTTTTCCAGATCTGGCGTGTGCGTGAGTTGGGCCGCAGCCTTGATCAGATGCTGGAACAGGTCGATCTCGTAATTGCTGTGCACGTGCTGCAGCACCGCGGCCAGCCGTTCCAGGCCCATGCCGGTGTCAACGCTGGGGCGCGGCAACGGGTGCAGCACGCCGTCTTCAGTGCGGTTAAACTGCATGAAGACGTTGTTCCAGATCTCGATGTAGCGGTCGCCGTCTTCGCCGGGCGAGCCCGGCGGGCCGCCCGCCACACCGGGGCCGTGGTCGTAAAAAATCTCTGTGCACGGGCCGCAAGGGCCGGTGTCGCCCATCATCCAGAAATTGTCGGACGCGTAGGGCGCGCCCTTGTTGTCGCCGATGCGCACGATGCGCTCGGCCGGCACGCCGACCTGTTGGTGCCAGATGCCGTAAGCCTCGTCATCATCGGCATAAACAGTCACCCACAGCTTCTCGGCGGGCAGGCCGTAGACCTGCGTCAACAGTTCCCAGGCATATTCAATGGCGTCGCGCTTGAAGTAGTCACCAAAGCTGAAGTTGCCCAGCATTTCGAAAAACGTGTGGTGGCGCGCGGTGTAGCCGACGTTTTCCAGGTCGTTGTGCTTGCCGCCGGCGCGGATGCATTTTTGCGCGGTGGTGGCCCGGGTGTAAGAGCGCTTGTCGAAGCCAAGGAACACATCCTTGAACTGGTTCATGCCGGCGTTGGTGAACAACAGCGTCGGGTCGTCGCCCGGCACGACAGGGCTGGAGGGCACGACCGTATGCCCTTTGGAGGCAAAAAAGCTCAGGAATTTGGAACGGATCTCAGAAGCTTTCATGGAGAGGGCCAGGCTTTCATGGAGAGAACTTCAGTAGAAAACGAAGCGGCCATTGTGCTGGCGGCTACCTTGACCAATACGCATTGATGAATGCGTATTTTGCGATAGCTCATGAAACCGGCCGAATAGAAAAAAGCGGTACCGCTTGCGCGATACCGCCAAGAAAGCCGAACGTGCGCACTTGCTGCGCATGCAAAACAGTCAATTTTTACTGGATCTGTCCTGGGAACGCCAAGCGGGTCATCAGATTGATCTGAGCTTCACGTTCTTGCGGATTCTTGGACAGATGACCGTCTTGAGCCGCCTTGCGGAGCAGGGCAACATCTTGTGCGCTGCCACCGTGCATTTCCAGATCTTCCGCCGCCCGGTTCAACGCAGCAACAGCGCGCGTCTTGCCGCCGCCATCGCCCAGGTCATGCTTGGCAATGTCGGCCAATACGGAGCGGTCGTCTTGTGACACACCAGCCGGCGAATCGATGTTGGTGCCGGTGGTCAGGCGCTGCAATGCATCCTGCTGCTTCATGCGATCGGTCGGATCTTTCGACAACCCGTGGTCTCGAACGCCTTGCAGCGTGAGAGCATCTTGCTGGTCCTGATGATTCGAAGACGTCTTCAACTGACCGATCACTTTATCGAGCGCTGCTTTGGCAGGTCGCGAATGTTTGTCATCTTCGCCCAAGCCGGTCTTGGCAATGCTGTCCAGCACCAGCTGATCCTTCGGATCCAGCGTGACGTGAGGACCACCATTCGGATTGGACGAACCAAAGGGCAACGTGATTCCGCCTGCAGCACTGAAATTGTTGCCATTGACATTCACGCCGCCACCGCCAAAGACACTGAGAGTTTGATTGGACAAAGGTGAGGACTGTGGCTGATACGGCTGCGCGTAAGCACTCGGGCCGGGATCACCGGCGTAAGGATTGTTGGGCGAATAGTTGGTGGGCGAATAAGGCTGGCGAAAAGGCTGCGACTGCGGCAGCCCGACATTGATTCCAAGCGCTTGCAGCAGTTGGCCCACACTTTGCAGCAGGTCGCCAACGGCACCCTGCAAAGGCGTTTGAGGACCGGTGGGATAGAACGAATTTTGAATATTGATCGGCAACTGCTGTGGTTGGGTTCCGATGGAAAACTGCCCCAAAAGGGCCAGCGTACTGGGATTGAGTCCGGAAATAGACATGGTATGGATCCTTTTGAGTGACGTCCCGCTTTTGAAAATCGAGGCTATGGGTTGCACAAGAAGCACAGCGTTTTTTTGTGAGGGCTGAAACTCGCTGTGAATGCAGTGTCATCAAAAGGAAGCGGGTGAAAAGCGTAAATGGCGAACACATTTGCTGAAAAGCGAAGTTCGCGTGCAGAAACCGGAAAAATTCGAAGCGCTTTGACGGGTGACACATTGGCCCAAAGAAGCCATGGCCTCAATTAATCGTCGTTGGCAGCATTGAACGCGTTGTCTGACGCCGGCGCGGGCGCTGTGGCAGAGGCCTGCTCACGCTCTGCCCGATTGGCAAAGCCGCTGCGCCCTACAGCCTGGGCGGCTGCGGCACGGCCGGCGGCGCGGCGCAGCAGCGTCAACGGTTGTGAACCGTCGGCCAGCGACTCGGCCAGGCCAATGGCTGCCGCCAAGGCCACATCGACCCCAGCGAGCTTGAAAGGTTGCAAAAGGGCTGATTGCAGCTTGCTGGCCACCCGTGTGGCATCTGCTGGCGCTTCGATCGACGACAACAGCACGGCAAACGAATCATTGCCCAGGGAGGCGACGACATCGCTGCTTCTGACCCCGGCGCGCACCCGTACGGCTACTTTTCGGCGCAATGCGCCCGCGGCCTCGGGACCTAGACGAGCCGACGTGGTTGCAAAGCCTTCTAGGCGCAACACCAGCAAGGCCATGGGCGCCGGTTCACGTTCGCGCAGCGCCAGCAAGTGGCTCATGTGTTCAAGCAGCTGACCTTCGTGCGGCAAGCCGGTGTGTACATCGGTAGCGAACGCCTGGCGCGTCGATTGGCGCAACCGATGGCGTTCGACGGCAGACCGAAGGCGCCAGGCGCCCCCGGTGCTGGCCAATTCCATCGGCGCCAGCACGTCCTGCACACCGGCGCGCAGCCACGCGATGCGCTCGGCCGGCGTACCGTCGTCCCGCAGCAGCACGGTGGCGGCGCCATCGGCCCCTTCGGTCCAGCCGGCCCAGGGCGTGCCGACCAGTACCAGATCGACACCCCCGGCCGACAGACGGGCCATCGCGTTTTCCGTCAAACAGCAGGTCCATTCAAACGGCCCCAAGGGATGATCGGTTCCTGGCAACTGATGGGTATGTTGCGCAGCGGTTGTCGATGCAACCCACAATCCATGAAGCGTTGATTCGTCGTCGTCCATGCTGAGTATCCCGTTGAAGCGGTGCATTGTGGCTGCGCATGCCGGGCACGCTTCTATAATTTCAAGCGACGCGGGTGTAGTTCAATGGTAGAACGGCA
>JANXMO010000400.1 GCA_025354615.1 Burkholderiales bacterium
GCAAGCTGCGCAACAGGTTTCGACCTGGCTTGAAACCCTGCCGTGCGCGCCCGCGTGCCCGCCGCTGCTTGTGGGTACAGCCATGAACACGTCGGCCTTAGCGCTGGCCACTCGTCATTGATCGATAAGATGACAGCCACAAAGCACTTGTGATGCTTTGCTTCACTCTGCTGATCGGTTGCCATGCGTGTTCAAATTCATTCCTTAGGTGAAACCTCGCTGGGTACTCGACGTGAAGTGACCAGTTTTCACTATGGCCAGGGCGGGGGCCGGAAAGCCTACATACAGGCCGCCTTGCATGCGGACGAGCTGCCCGGCATGTTGGTGGCGCATCACCTGCGTTGCCGGCTGGCTGCGCTTGAAGCCGCGGGGCAGCTGAAAGCGGAGGTGGTGGTGGTGCCGGTGGCCAATCCGATCGGCTTGGCGCAAGCCGTGCTGCGCAATGCCATCGGGCGCTTTGAGCTCGTCAGCGGCGAAAATTTCAACCGTCATTACCCGGCGTTGCTGACCACATTGATGCCGTTGCTGGAAGGCCGTCTTGGTGCCGACGCACAGGCCAACACTCAGGTGATTCGGACGGCGCTGCCGGCGGCCGTGGCGCAGCAACCGCAGCTCAATGAACTGGATTCCTTGCGCAAAACCGTGCTCGGCCTGGCCTGTGATGCCGAACTGGTGCTGGACCTGCATTGCGACTGCGAAGCTGTCGTTCATCTCTACACCGCCCCGCCGCTGTGGCCACAAACCGAGCCGCTGGCCCGTTTGCTCGGTGCCCAGGCCTCATTGCTGGCCACCGAGTCAGGCGATCAGCCGTTCGACGAGGCTTGCTCGCAAACCTGGTGGCAACTGCAGGCGGTGTTCAAAGACCGCTATCCCGTCGAGCCGGGTTGTCTGAGCATGACCGTGGAGCTGCGCGGCGAAGCAGACGTCAACCACCCGCAAGCCATAGCCGATGCCGATGCCTTGATCGGCTTTTTGATCCATCGCGGCATGGTGGCCGGTGAGCCGCCCGTGTTGCCGCCGCTGCAACAGCCGGCAACGCCGCTGTCAGGCGTCGAAATCATTTCTACACCGGTGGCGGGGGTGGTTGTTTACAGCATGGAGCCGGGCGCTTGGGTGCGAGCCGGCGACACCGTTGCCGAAATCGTCAACCCGCTCAGTGGTGAGGTGAGCGTGCTGAAAAGCCGTACCGAAGGCGTGCTGTTCGCACGTGAATACCGCCGCTATGCGCCCGCTGGAAGGCCACTGTGCAAGGTGGCTGGTCGGGTGCCACTGCGCAGCGGCAAACTGCTGACTGCGTAGCGCAACAAATGCCGCACACGGTTTTCGCGCGGCATAGGCGCGGCCGTTAGGGCGACACTGAATAAGTCCCCGCGAGGCGGCGCGCCTTGCGGTGGGAGGGGCTGCGAGGCGCAAACCGCAGCCATAGCCAACGCGATGGCGAGGATTTGCAACGCCGCAGACTGCCTACTGCAAGGATGCGCCGGCCGCGAGGGACTTGTTCAGCGTTGCCTTTAGGCCAACCGTGAAACCAGTGTCAGCAGTTGCGTCGGGCTGAAGGGTTTGGCGAGAAATTCGTCGGCACCGGCTTTCAAGCCGCGGTCACGGTCTTGGTCCCTCGTTCGGGCCGTCAACAGCACTATTTTTGTCCGCTTGAGCTGGGGATCGGCGCGGATACGTTCGCACACCGAAAATCCGTCCAGCAAACCTGGCATTGACACGTCCAGCAGCACGAGATGGGGTTGCAGTGCTTGTGCGGCCTCCAGCCCGGCCTGACCATTGGTTGCCTGGTGCAACTCCAGGTTTTCTGTTTCAAGCGTGACGCAAATTAAATCGCGAATATCGTCCTGATCTTCAACGATGAGAACGCGTTTCATGGGGGAAAGGCTCCAGCAGTCCATTTGTCATGTGCTGGCAAGAGCCGCACCTGCTGCAGTTTAAAAGCCCTGGTGCTGGCTTTTCTCCATAAAAAGTAGTTTGAAATAACCGTGTGATCACGTCATGCCTTGGGGTCTTCTGTGCAAGCCAAGCCTGTGTCAATGCCTGTCGTGGCTGCATCAAGGCCCCTTTTCCTCTCAAGCCGAAGCCAGGAACACGGCAAACCAGCCTTGCGGATCGCACCAATGGCGCTGCGTGCGAAATCCGGCGTCGGCCAGCAACGCAGCAAAGCCGCGCACGCTGTGTTTGTGAGAGTTTTCGGTGTGAATCCGTTCGCCTGCAAGGAAGCGGCGCGTGCCGCCTGGCCATTGAACGGTCACCTCGCTGCGCGCTTCCAGGTGCATTTCGATGCGCGAATCAGCTGCATTGAAGTGAGCCGCATGTCGCCAGCCGCGCGGGTCGAAGTTGCTGCCCAGCAAACGGTTCAGATGAAGCAGCAGGTTGAGGTTGAAGGCTGCCGTGACGCCCAATGCATCGTCATACGCCGGCTCCAGCAGCGTCACCGGCTTGAGCAGGTCGACGCCGATCAACAGCGCACCGTCGGCCACCTGCTTGCGCAATCCGGTCAAAAAAGACAGGGCTTGCGCTGGATCGAAATTGCCGATGCTCGAGCCGGGGTAAAAAAACAAAGGCCGGCCTTGAACGGCGCCGTCCGGCAATGTCAGCGCCCCCGAAAAATCAAGCCCCAGGCCCCAGGTTTCAAGCGACGGTTGCAGGCGCTGCAGCCGCGCCAACGCCTCGGCGAGAAAGTCGGCTGAAATATCGACCGCGACATAGCGATCTGGCTGCAGCGCTGGCAGCAAGCGCGCGGCTTTCTCACAATTGCCAGCGCCCAAATCGATCAGCGTGCCGACAGGCCCCACGGCACGTGCGATGTCATCGAGATGGGTGTCGACGATGAGCGCTTCGGTGCGCGTCGGGTAGTACTCGGGCAGTCGCGTGATGGCGTCGAACAAGGTCGACCCCAACGCGTCATACAAAAATTTGGGCGACAGGCGCACGCTGCTTGCACTCAAGGCCGCTTTCAATTCAACGGCCGTGGCTTCGAGATCTTGCGTGAACAGCTGCATGAAATACGGCTGGCGAGGGGAATCGGAACAGACAGGGGTCACGATGCGGCCTTTTAAACAAATAAAACAGCGTGAAAACCTTCATGCCAAGTCGTATGTTAATTGCCGGCTGGAAATGGGCAAAGCGCATTGAAGCGCGCCAAGGTTGCTGCGCTGCACAATGCCGATCTGCTGCAGCGGTCATCAGGGCTGCTGCGAGGCTTGTCATTTGTCCGAAAGGCGCACCATGCGGCATGTTGTGTTCAACCAGAAGGGCGGGGTCGGTAAATCGACCATCACCTGCAATCTGGCCGCCATCAGCGCCCAACAAGGCGTGCCGACGCTGGTGCTGGATCTCGACCCGCAAGGCAACTCGACCCGTTATTTGCTGGGCGACCAAGTACCCCAGCCGTTGCCGACACTGGCCGATTTTTTCGACCAGACACTCAAATTCAATCTGCGCCCAAAGGCCACCGCTGAGTTCATCGTCGCCACGCCGTGGGACAACCTGCACCTGATGGCCTCGAGCCCGTTGCTGGATGAACTGCAAGGCAAGCTGGAGTCACGCCACAAGATCTACAAACTGCGTGAAGCGCTGCTTGAATTGCAAGCCCATTACGGCTGCATCTACATCGACACGCCACCGGCGCTGAATTTCTATACGCGCTCGGCGCTGATTGCGGCGCAAGGCTGTCTGATTCCCTTTGACTGCGATGATTTTTCTCGCCGTGCGCTGTATACGTTGATGCAGAACGTCGAAGAAATTCGCGCCGACCACAACCCGGAGCTGGTGGTGGAGGGCATCATCGTCAACCAGTTCCAGGC
>JANXMO010000407.1 GCA_025354615.1 Burkholderiales bacterium
CTGGCGCTGCAGCGCGGCCTCGCGCATCGCGGGCTCGAAGCGGCCCTCCAGCCCCGCCAGCGGGCTGAGCACCTGGCCGAGCGCCTCCATGAAGAACTGCGGGCGGTTGCCGAAGCCTTCAAAGGCCACCTGCAAGGCCGCGGCGTCGGCCGGCCGCAGATCGGGCCGCTGCGCTTCGATCAGCTGCACGATGTGGGCGATGAAGTCAGCGCCGAGCGCCGGCATGCGCTGAATCTGCGAGCCATAGAACGGCGCGCCGTTGGTGTTGACCAGGCGCAGCAGCTTGTCGCGGTCTGAGCCGGACATCACGAGCATCAGGTTGACTTCACCAGGCTGGTTGAGTTGGTCGCGAGCCGATTTCAGCGCAGTCATCGCGGCTTCACCGGCTTCACTGGTCAAAGCGTGCTGGGCTTCGTCGACGATCAACGCCACGGGTTTGCCGGCACTTTGATGCAGCAGGCGCAGGGCCTCGGTCAAAGTGAGGCCATCCACCTTGCCGATTTTGCTGGTGTCGACTTCCAAGCCGCCCAGCTTAACTTTGTCCACCCCGGCCTTGCGGGCGGTTCGTGCCACCAAGCCGAGCTGCGGCTGCAGTGCGCGGGCAATGGCCTCGGCGATCAACCGGCCGGGGTCACGCTGCGCATCGGCCCATAGGTCGACATAGACGACCACCACGCCAGCGGCTTGCAAGGCGGGCCGCAAATCACCCTGCAAAAAGGTGGATTTGCCGGTGCGGCGCGGCGCCGTTAAGAACAGGCCGTTATGAGCGTCGCCCAGCAGGGCTTTGCCTTGCAAAGCATCTACTAGCTCTTGAGCCAGCACAGTGCGGGGAAAGGCAATCACGGTGAATTATCTCAAATTATCTTGCATTCGATAATTTATCAAATGTGAGATAAAACTTGATAATTGTGGCTGCGGTTGAAAGGTCGCTTCTATTTCGTATTTGAACTGCCGACACTCTTCAAGCAGCTTGCCGCTCAAGACTTACCCCCGCGAGAAACGGTCGCTAAATGGCCAAACTTACAGTCCAAAGCGCCGGCTTCTACCTCAAAGCTGCGCAATCGCTTCAACCTGAATCCGCAAGTCCACGTTCATCTTGAAGCCGTACTCTTTGCCCGCAGTCAAACCGAAGTCCTCTCGGTTGAAGCTGCCGCTGGCGTCGGCGCCACAGTAGTCGCGCTTGAGCATGGGGTGCTGGATGCACTTCAGTGAGTTGATTTTCAGCGTCAGTGGGCGCGTGACGCCGTGCATCGTCAGGTCGCCCGCCAGCTGCGTCGGCACGCCGTTGAGGGGCGACTGCAGGCTGCCTTTGAAAATGGCTTGCGGGTATTTTTTGACGTCGAACACATCTGTTCCCTGTGCCCAGGTGGCCAGTGCGTCCATGCCGAAGTCAATGCTGGCCAGCTCGGTCACGAGCTCAACGGTTCCGGTGCCAGTGGTTTTGTCGTACAGCACCTTGCCGCTGTTGTTGTTGAACTTGCCGCGCCAGACCGAGAGGCCCATGTGATCGGCCTCGAAGCTGGGGAAGGTGTGGGTGGGGTCGATGGCGTAAGCCGTGGGTGTGGCGCTGGCAGACGATGCAGCCAGCAGCCACAGCGCCATTGCGGTCAGGCAGGTCTTCATGCGGTTCTCCGGGTTTTGTTGTTGGTACAGGCTTGATGGTGGCGCCTGCGGATTCGACAGGTGCTTGGCCGCCCGGCTGCATCACCGCGGTCGTCGGCGCCCAGCGTCTGCAGCCGTGATGCCCGAGGGGGCCGGTGCTGGCTGCGCCAGGGAAATCAACGGTTTGGCCGCTCAACCGCTGAACAGGAAGTTCAGCACGTCGCCATCCTTGACGACGTATTCCTTGCCTTCGGCGCGCATCTTGCCGGCGTCTTTGGCGCCTTGCTCGCCGTGAAAGCGGATGAAGTCATCAAAGGCGATGGTCTGGGCGCGGATGAAGCCGCGTTCGAAATCGGTGTGGATGACGCCGGCCGCCTGCGGCGCAGTGTCGCCGGCGTGAATGGTCCAGGCGCGCACTTCCTTTACGCCGGCGGTGAAGTAAGTTTGCAAGCCCAGCAGCTGGAAGGCGGCGCGGATCAGCCGGTTCAAGCCCGGCTCGGTTTGGCCCATTTCGGCCAGGAACAACAGCCGGTCGGCGTCGTCCATGCCGGCCAGCTCGGCTTCGGTTTTGGCGCAAATGGCGACCACGGGGGCGTTCTGAGTCGCGGCGTAGTCGCGCAGGCGGTCGAGGTGCGGGTTGTTCTCGAAGCCGCTTTCATCGACGTTGCCGACGAACATCGCCGGCTTGGCGGTGATCAGGCACAGCGGCTTGAGCAGCGCGCGTTCCTCTTTGCTGAGGGCTATGCCGCGCACGGGTTTCGCTTCGTTCAGCGCGGCCTGGCATTTGGCCAGCACGGCGGCCAGCTGGGCGGCCTCTTTGTCATTGCCCGAGCGGGCCGATTTGAGCGAGCGGGCCAGCGTCTTGTCGACCGTGGCCAGGTCGGCCAGGCACAGCTCGGTCTGGATGACTTCGATGTCGGAGACCGGGTCGACGCGGCCGGCCACGTGAATCACGTTGTCGTCATCAAAGCAGCGCACCACATTGACCAATGCGTCGGTTTCGCGGATGTGGGCGAGGAACTGGTTGCCGAGGCCTTCACCCTTCGAGGCGCCGCGGACGAGGCCGGCGATGTCGACGA
>JANXMO010000422.1 GCA_025354615.1 Burkholderiales bacterium
GGCCCGGCGCCGGGCCGCTGCGCGAGCCGGGCTGCTCGGCCGCGGCTTGCGCCGTCACGGCGTCGGAATGGTCCCAGGCAAAGGCGGCAAGAACGCTGGTGCCGACCACCACCAACGCGCAAACAAGAAAACGCAGAAAGAAGCTCAAGATCGTTGCCGTCAAATGTTCAGTGAACAGGGATTCTGCCTCCCCACCGTGCATTGGCAAGCCCTGTCATGCAAGCAAATGCACGCAGGCGGTTCGAAGCCGGCGCCGAGACCCACCGCAAGCCGCAAAATCCTGCCATGGCTGACGTGGCAACCGATGACAAAAAGCCCGCGGCCACCGCGCGGCCGCGGTCGGCGCCGCAACGGGCGTTGGACAAGCTGGGGCTGTCGCGGGCTATCGACCTGGCGCTGCACCTGCCGCTGCGCTATGAGGACGAAACGCGGTTGACACCGGTGGCCGCGCTGCGCGAGGGCGAGACGGCACAGGTTGAAGGCGTGGTGGCGCAGGCCGAAGTCCATGTCGGCAGCCGCCGTCAACTGCATGTGCACCTGCATGACGCGGCGCACGATGCGCTGGTGCTGCGCTTCCTCCACTTCTACCCGTCGCACACCAAGGCACTGGCGCCCGGCGCCCGCGTGCGCGTGCGCGGCGAGGTGCGCGGCGGCTTCTTGGGACGGGAAATGGTGCACCCGGTGTTCCGCGTGGTCGACGCCGACACGCCACTGGCCGCCGGCCTGACGCCCGTCTACCCGGCCAGCGCCGGCCTGCCGCAGGCGTATTTGCGCAAGGCCGTGGCCGCCGGGCTGCAGCGCGCCGATTTGAGCGACATCCTGCCACCCGCGCTGCTGCCCCCCGGCCTGCCGCCGTTGCGCCAGGCGCTGCAATGGCTGCACCAGCCGCCACCCGGCGCCACGCCGGCAGCGCTCGAAGACCGTCAACACCCGGCCTGGCAACGCCTGAAATTCGAGGAGCTGCTGGCGCAGCAATTGGCCCAGCTGCAGGCGCGGCGCGCACGCGCCACACAGCGCGCGCCGCGACTGGAAGTGCAGCCCGGCGGCCTGCAGGACCAGCTGCTGGCGGCGCTGCCGTTTCAGCTGACCGCCGCGCAGCGGCGCGTCGGCAGTGAAATCGCAGCCGACCTGCAGCGGCTCAGCGGCACCGGCGCTGCCGCCGCGCTGACACTGTGCCGATGCACCGGCTGCTGCAGGGCGACGTCGGTTCGGGCAAAACCGTGGAGGCGGCGCTGGCGGCGGCCGTC
>JANXMO010000442.1 GCA_025354615.1 Burkholderiales bacterium
TGGAAATAGAAAATGTTGGCCGTCACACCGCCAACGCAATGCTCAACGCCACGCGCCATCTGCTTGACGATGTCAACTCGCTTGGGGAGCTGGATGCGAGGGTTTTGGAGGTGAACGCAACCCTCGTCCAGGGCGCGTTTGGCGCCGCTGTAGAGGTTTTGAACATGTTCGGCGTAATAGCCGTTCCTGCCTTCGCCAACGCGGGCTGCAAAAGTGTCCAACAGGGCGTTGTGGCGTTGGTGGTCGGTGGGGTCGTTGCGGTCGAGGAAGTTTTTGAGCTGGCCGATGTCGGCACGCAGCTGCTGCACGACAAGGGTTTTGGCGTTGGCATTTCTTTCGAAATTTTCAAGAGATTGGTGTTTTGCAGGGTCGTAGTACGCAGCTTTCTGGGGCGCATGCGGATGCAGCTGCCCGGCCGGCTTGGCGGGCGGCTGTCTGAATTCAGCGGTGAGTCGAAACGGCTCCATCAGCGATGAGTTCCAGCGGGTGTGGCGTTGAGGTTTCAAAGGGTGCGGGCTGCGCTCTGGCGCCCACAACCAAGGTAATGCACCTGCGTCGAACGCAAATGCAGCCAAGCGAAAAAGCGTGCGCCTAAGCGAAAGACTGGCGTGTGGGTTTGACGCTGCCGCGTTGGGCAAGCGCTTTGTGCGGCTGTCGGGCGTTTAACTGGCGGGCTTTTCAGGCGTCAAGGCCTGACGCGTGCGGGCCACCGCCGCGTTCCATGAGAACCAGTCCGCCGCCAGCGCCAGCGCTCCCGCGTGCAGCGTGGTGTGCAAAGCCGGCGTGTCGATCAACTCGGCCAATGCCGCCGTCAGCGCAGCAGCGTCGCACGGCGGGCACAGCAGCACGTTGACACGGTCTTTGAATGCGGGCTCGAGCACCGGCCCGCGGGTGGTGACAAGGGGTAGGCCTGCCGCGGCGGCCACGGCGACGGTGCTGCGGCGCAGCTCGACTCCGTCATCGAACACCAGCACGGCCGCGTCAGCCAGGCCAAGCTGGGCCGAGGGCGACGCGCTGCCCGAGTCGTAGCCGCCCAGCCAGTGGACGCAGGCGGCCACGCCGAGCGAGGTGGCCAGCGCGGCCATTTTGTCGTCGTGGCGCTCGACGTGCGCTTGTTCCTGGCGCGCCGCGCCGTCCGCTTTGCCACGCCCGCCGCCCACCATGATCAACTGCACCGGCCGGCCCGCGGCAATCAGCTGGGCCAGGGCCTGCAACAAGGTTTCGACGCCTTTGCCGGGGTAAACGTAGCCGAAGAATGCCAGCACGAAATCGCCGTCGTGCAGGCCCAAGGCAGCGCGGCCGGCAGCCCGTTCGGCCGGCGTCAAGGCCTCGCGCGGCACGGCCACCAGCGGCGGCGGCGGAATGACGACGCCGCGCGGGCGTGCGGCCGGCGTGTTTTTCAACAAGGCTTCGAGAATGCCGTCGCTGAGGGCGATCAGCGCGTCGCTGTCGCGCACCAGGGTGCCGCGGGCGTAGTCGGCGCCAGCGCCGGCCCAGGCGGCGCACAGCTTGCGGCCCAGGCGCTCGGGCCGGCTGCCGACCGCTTCGCCGCCGATGGTTTCGAACAGCGTGACGACGCGGGGTGCGCCGCCCCAGCGCTTCAACAGCGTCGGCAAAAAAGTCACCATCGGGTGGCGCCGATAAATCCATGCGGTGTAGATCAACAGCACCGCTTGTGGCCGGCAGCGGCGGACGAAGCCGAGCAGCCACGGCACATCACGCCAGCGCCAGCCCGGCATCACGGCATGCACTTGATAAGGCAGCGGCGCGGCGCCGCCGTGCAGGCGCTGCTCGACGCGCCGGCACAGCGCGCCGCCGCTGCTGTTGCCAACCGGGCGCACGCTGAAGCACGCTTCGGCATGGCCGTCATCGCCCGCC
>JANXMO010000545.1 GCA_025354615.1 Burkholderiales bacterium
CCCTGCCAACGGCACAGCGTCGAGTTCCATGCAGGGCGTGGTCGGGCTTTGACAGTGCTTGCCGAACGGCGTTTGCGCCGTTTGCCGTGCTTCTTGCAAGTCATCGTCGCCGAGGCCGTGGACCTGTAGATGAAGTAGGCCTGGAGGGCATGACGCTACCGCTGTCATTTCACGCCAGCGCTGGATGTGGGAGGACTCGGTAGCAAACGCCATAAGGCCGATGCGGCAGTGTTTGCGGGCCACTGCTTTGGAGGCGTGTAGAAACGCACGTGCTTACGTGCGCCTCAGGCGAGACGGCAACATATGCAACGCAAGCGTACTTGCGTTGATACAGCCCTTTGGCCAATGAAGTTGTTGCAGCTGGACTGCGTTTCAATGTCACCAAAAATTGATCATTGACATACCCTACCGCTACCCGACCCTCCGTCTCACGGTTAGATGATCGGCTTGCACGGGCATTACGCCGTCACGATCCACCCCTCGACTGCATCCATTTCCGGCGGCAGCCCGTGGCCTGGTTGCCCCCTGGCCCAGGCGGCCTGCATCAGGCATAGCACGGCGTCAAGCCGGTCGCCCGAAGCGTCGTCGACCAGTTGTTCGCGCTTGGCGTGGCTCAAGCGCAGCCGCAGGCCGAGGCGGGTCTGGCCTTGCTCCAGCCGCTCGACAATGTCCTTGCGCGCAAGCAGCCGTTCGGCACTGGCATCGTTCTTGTACGAGCGGCGGCCGATGAGCTCGTGGGCCAGCAGGCCGGGGTAGCCTTCCAGCGCCACGCGTTGCGCGTCACCGGCGTGCAGGCCCGGCAGGCTGACACCGGCATCGAGCAGCCGCGCCATGCCTTCGAAGTACATGAAGCCGACCGGCACGTAGCGGGTCTGCAGCGGGCTGGTTGAGCGCAGCCCGGGCAGCGCCAGGTCGCAGCGGCGGTGCAGCAGGCGCTGACCGGCGGGTTGGGTGTGGCCCCAGGCGTCGATCAGGCGACGGAAACCCATGCGGTCGCCAGCAACTTGGTGCACGCGGCGCAGCACGGCTTCGGCGGTGGTGCCGAGGCTGTGGGCATCGACAAATGCGCGCGGCAGGCCGAAGGGGAAGTCGAACGCACCCAGCCAGCGGCCCGGCGCCCGCAGCCAGGCTTCGTAAGCCGCAAAGTCGGCATGCGCCTGCAGCTCAAGCAGATGCACAACCTGGCCCTGCCGCTCGCCCCAGGCCAGCGTGATGGGCTTGCGGCGCGTCGGATGGCTGGTGAAGTCCACACCGACCAACGGCCACGCGGCGTTATTGATCCGGCTCATTTGAACTTGAAAGAATGCCTGATGGCATTGGCTTCTTTCCCCTGGGAAAAGGTGGGAGCAAGGGCAGCCCTGCCGCCGTGGCCTTCTTTGTTTGTGCCATGCGCCATCCCTCACCCCGACCCTCTCCCGCGGGCGCGAGAGGGAGTCGCCGTTTCAAGTTCATTGATGCCGGATCAATAGCGGTGATGGCAGTGGCGGCTGCGCCAAAGGCGGCCGTCACGGCTGAATGCCGAGCAGCGCTTCAAGCGATTGCAGCGTGTCCGCCTCGTGCAGCGGCTTGTCGGTGCGCCAGCGCAGCATCCGCGGGAAGCGCACGGCAATGCCGCTTTTGTGGCGCGGGCTGCGGTTGATGCCCTCGAAGCCGAGCTCGAACAGCAGCGTGGGCCGCACGCTGCGCACGGGGCCGAATTTCTCCAGCGTGGTTTGGCGGATGACGCGGTCAACCTTTTTGAACTCCTCGTCGGTCAGGCCGCTGTAGGCCTTGGCAAAAGCGACCAGCTGCAGCGCGCCCGGCTGCGCGGGCTGGCGCGCGGCAATCGCATCGATCACCGCTTGCGCCTCGGCGGCGTCGGCTGGCGTGCGGTTCCACACGGCAAAGGTGTAGTCGGTATAGAGGCTGGCGCGGCGGCCATGGCCGGCCTGCGCGTAGATCAGCACCGCGTCGACACTCATCGGCTCGATCTTCCACTTCCACCAGGCGGCCGCGGGCGTGCCGCCGTCAGCGCCACCCTCCTTGCGCCGGCCGCTGCCGTAGCGCGCGCCGCGGTGCTTGAGCATGAAACCTTCGACGCCGCGTTCGCGCGAGGCTTCGCGCAGCGCCGCCAGCGCGGGCCACGAAGCGCCTTCGACCCGCGGCGACAGCGGCACGCCGGCGGCGGCGGCCAGCGCTTCGAGCTGATGGCGGCGCTGCTGTTGCGGCTGCTCGCGCAGGTCGGTGCCGCCGG
>JANXMO010000546.1 GCA_025354615.1 Burkholderiales bacterium
CTGGCGCGCGCCTTTCTGGCGCGGGGTGGCGGCCGGGTGAGCCTGCGCCCGGGCGCAGGCGTGGAAGCCGTGCGGCGCACGGCAGACGGCACGCGCTGGCAGTTGATCGATGCCGAGGGCACCGTGCTCGACGAAGCCGCAACCGTGGTGCTGGCGCATGCCGGCGACGCAGCGACGCTGTTGAACCACGAAACTTGCTTGGCGACACCACTGCCGCTGCAACAAGTGCGCGGCCAGCTCAGCGTTCTGCCACCCGCGGCGTGGGCAGCGGCCTGCCCGGGCCGGGCGTTGCCTCTGCTGCCGGTGGCCGGTGCGGGCTATTTGTTGCCAGCCATCGACGGCTGCGCGGTTTTTGGCGCCACTTCGCAGATCGACGACCACGATCCACAAGTGCGGCTCGGCGACCACCGGCTCAACCTCCAGGCGCTGGGCCGGCTGACCGGCAAGGCTTTTGACGATGCGGCGTTGGCAGCAGCGGCCCTCACGGCCCAAGGCCGCACGGCGTGGCGCTGTGTGGCGGGGGATCGTTTGCCGTTGATCGGCGCCGTGCCCGCCCAAAGCCGCGCGCCGTTTGCTGACCGCTTGCAAGCCGTGCCACGCTTGCCGGGTTTGTTCACTTTCACCGCGCTCGGCTCACGCGGCATCACCTGGGCGGCGCTGGGCGGTCAGACCTTGACGGCGGCCATCGCCGGCACCCCGTCGCCACTGTCGGCTCGCTTGCTGGACGCTGTCGACCCAGCGCGTTTCATGCTGCGGCAGCAGCGGCATTCATGACGCCAGCGACCGGTCGCAAAGCAAGCCAAAATCAGCTTGCAGAGCTTGCTGCGGGCGCTGCTGCTTCGGGGGCGGAAGCAGTGGTTTCTTCCGGCTCCGATCCATCCGCGTCACCTTTGCGGCCGGCCTTTTCCTTCAGCTTTTCCTCTTTCTTTTTTTTCTTGGCCAGTTCACGCTGGCGCTTTTCAAACGAGTAATTGGGCTTGGCCATGGGCCGTCCTTTGCAGGGTTGGAGACAACACGAGGTTACGCTGTTTTAGCGGCGGCCAGCGCATCAAAAGCGCAATGTCTGCAGCCCGTCTTCGGTGCCCAGCAAACACAAGTGGGCGCGCTGGCGTGCAAACAAGCCAACCGCCACCACGCCTGGCCACTGGTTGATCTCGGCCTCCAGGCCCACCGGGTCACTGATGGTCAAGCCATGGACGTCAATGATGCAGCCGCCGTTGTCCGTCACAGTAGCCGCGCGCACCACTGGGTGGCCGCCCAGCGCACGCAAATGGCGGGCTATCTGCGCCTGCGCCATTGGGATCACCTCAACCGGCAGCGGAAAACGCCCCAGCTTGGCAACCCGCTTCGAAACATCGGCAATGCAGATAAAACTGTCGGCCAGGTCGGCCACGATTTTTTCACGCGTGAGCGCCGCCCCGCCGCCTTTGATCATGCAGCCCTGCGGGTCGATTTCATCGGCGCCGTCGATATAAACCGCCAGCCGCTCGACGGTATTGGCATCGCGCACCGCAATGCCGTGCGCCTGCAGCCGCGCCGTGGTGGCCTCGCTGCTGGACACCGCGGCCACGATGCCTGGCTGCAGCGTGGCAAGCGCATCGATGAAGCAATTGACGGTGGAGCCTGTGCCGACACCGATCACCACGCCGGCCGGCACATAAGCCAATGCCGCGCGGGCCACAAGTTGCTTGAGTTCTTCTGGGTGGTTCATCGACGCGGCCTAGGCAGGTGGTTTGAGACAATGAGGAATTATCCGAGGCAATTCCCGCATGGCATTTGTTCCCTACGCGCTCACCCGCTCCTTCCTGTTCGGGCTCGACCCCGAACAGGCCCATGACCTGACGCTGGGCACGCTGGCACGGCTTCAACACACGCCGCTTTTGTGTGCCATTGCGCAGCGGCGCGTCGAAGATCCGGTCACCGTGGCCGGCCTGCGGTTTCCCAACCGCGTTGGCCTGGCGGCGGGCCTGGACAAAAACGGCCGCTGCATCGACGGCCTTGGCGCGCTGGGCTTCGGCTTTATTGAAGTGGGTACCGTGACGCCTTTGCCACAGCCGGGCAACCCGCGGCCGCGCATGTTTCGCCTGGTTGAGGCGCAGGCGTTGATCAACCGGCTGGGTTTCAACAATGACGGGTTGGCAGCGTTCATCAATCATGTGCGCCGCGCCACCTTCCGCCAGCACGGCGGCATTCTGGGGCTGAACATCGGTAAGAACGCCAACACACCGATCGACGATGCTGCGCGTGATTACCTGGTGGCGCTCGACGGCGTCTACCCGCATGCCGACTACGTGGCGGTCAACATCTCAAGCCCCAACACCGCGCACTTGCGCAGCTTGCAGGATGGCGACGCGCTTGACGCGCTGCTGCACGCACTGTGCAACCGCCGCGACGGGCTGGCGGCCCAGCACGGCCGCCGCGTGCCACTGTTTGTCAAGATCGCGCCTGACCTCGATGAAGCGCAGGTGGCCACTTTGGCGGCTGCGTTGCAACGGCATGCGGTTGACGGCGTGATTGCCACCAACACCACATTGGCCCGCGAAGCGGTGGCGCACCTGCCGCACGGGCAGGAAACGGGCGGCCTCAGCGGCGCACCCTTGCAAGCGGCCAGCAACCGTGTGATTGCGCAGCTGCGCAGCGCATTGGGCATTGGCTTTCCGCTGATCGGCGTGGGCGGCGTGATGAGCGCGGCCGATGCGGTCGCCAAGCTGGAGGCTGGGGCTGACTTGGTGCAGCTCTACACCGGGTTCATTTATGCTGGGCCGACACTCGTCACACAGGCAGCGCAGGCTTTGAAAGCCTGGGGCGCGGCACGGGGGGGCTGACAAGGTAACGGCAGCACCCCGCCCGCTTGGCTCGGGTGCGCCGCCAAATCGGCCCAATGACCAGCGGTCAGCAGTCAGCGCAAGGGCACAGCTGTTTTGGCTTGTATTTCTTCGCGCGTGACGCCGTCGGCCAGCTCGACCAATTCGAGGCCGGCGGGGGTGACGTCGATCACGCCAAGGTCGGTGATGATGCGGTCGACCACGCCGACGCCGGTCAACGGCAACGTGCAATGAGGCAATAACTTCAAATCAATGCTGCCGTCCTTCTTGCGGGCCACGTGTTCCATCAACACCAGCACACGGCCGACACCCGCAACCAAGTCCATTGCACCGCCCATACCCTTGACCATCTTGCCCGGAATCATCCAGTTCGCCAGATCACCGCGTTCACTAACCTGCATCGCGCCCAAAATGCTCAGGTTGATCTTGCCGCCACGAATCATGGCAAAGCTTTGTTCCGAGCCGAAAATCGATGAACCCGGCAGCGTCGTCACCGTCTGCTTGCCGGCGTTGATGAGGTCGGGGTCAACTTCATCTTCAGTCGGAAACGGCCCAATGCCCAGCATGCCGTTTTCGCTTTGCAGCCAGACTTCGATGTCCGAACGAACATGGTTTGCAACCAAAGTCGGCAAACCGATGCCCAGGTTGACATAGAAGCCATCCTGCAGTTCGCGTGCTGCACGGGCAGCCATTTGGTCATGTGTCCAGCCCATGTCAAATCCCTCCCTTTTCGGTGATGGTGCGCTTTTCAATGCGCTTTTCCGGCGTGGCGTTCAACACGATGCGGTGCACGTAAATGCCGGGCAGGTGAACGGCGTCCGGGTCGAAAAAGCCGGTTTCGACGATTTCTTCAACCTCCGCCACCGTGACTTTGCCCGCCATGGCCGCTGCCGGGTTGAAGTTGCGCGCGGTGCGGTTGAACACCAGGTTGCCGCTGCGGTCGGCCTTCCAGGCTTTGATCAGGCTGACCTCCGGGCGCAACGCGCGTTCCATCACATACACCTCGCCGTCGAATTCACGTGTTTCCTTGCCCTCGGCGACCAAAGTGCCCACACCTGTCTTGGTGAAAAACGCCGGGATGCCCGCGCCGCCGGCGCGCAGCTTCTCCGCCAGCGTTCCTTGCGGGGTGAATTCGAGTTCCAGCTCGCCCGCCAGATATTGGCGCTCGAATTCCTTGTTTTCGCCGACGTAGCTGGAGATCATTCGCTTGATCTGCCGTGATTCCAACAAGAGTCCGAGGCCAAAACCGTCAACGCCGGCGTTGTTTGAAATCACAGTCAGGTCTTGGGCGCCGCTGTCGCGCAGCGCGGCGATCAAGGCTTCGGGTATGCCGCACAAGCCGAAGCCGCCGACGGCCAACAGCTGGCCGCTGTGGACGATGCCCTCGAGCGCCTGGGCCGCACTGGCAAACACTTTGTTCATTTTTTTCCTTGTAAAAAGGCCGTGCGCGATGACGACGGGCCGGTTCAACTATTTGAATATCACGTCAGGCCGCTGAAACGCCCAGCTCGCTGCACAGCCGCTGAACGGTGCTGCGCAACGCGGCCAGCTCAGCCTGCAACGCCGCCTGTTGCGCCTTCAAAGCCGCCAGCTCGCTGGTGGCGACGAAATCATCCCGCCCGGCGTCGGCTGAAAACACGAGTGCATCCACCGGGCCGCACAACAAATGCGCCCAACGCGCCTCACGCGAGCCGGGAGACCGGGCCAGTTTGACCACCAAGGGGCCGCCTTTCGCCTCCGCTCGCTCAGCCAATTCATCGAGAAACGCATCTACTGAAGAAACATCCGCGAAGCGATGCAGCCGCTCGCTGGCGGTGCGCAGCTCAGCCGACGTCTGCGCGCCCCGCAAAAGCAAAGTGGCCAACAAGGCCACGGATTGACTGGGCAAACCCAGCACACGCGCCATGTTGTGTTCGTAACGCGTCACCCGCGAGCCGCTGCCTTCACTGACGAGGTGCAACTGCTTCAAGCCATCGGCGGCAACCTGCACCTCGGCTTCGCTGGCGTTGAGCACCGGCGAACGGGCTGTCTTTTGATTGCAGCCGGCCAGCAAAGCGTTGAGGGACAGGGGGTAGCTGTCCGGCACGCTCACCGCTTTCTCTACCAGCACACCCAGCACGCGGGCTTCAAGCAAAGACAGAGTTCTCATTGCCGGTCAACTTTTTAAAGCGCAAAACCGTCATCGGCCTGAATGACCGCGCCATTGATGAAGTGACTTTCGTTGGCGCACAACATCATCAACACGGCGTCAAGATCAGCTGGATGGCCGATGCGCTTGCGCGGCAACATGTCAATCAACCGGCGGCCGGCTTCGGTTTGCCATTGGTGGTGGTTGATTTCGGTATCGATATAGCCTGGGCAAATCGCGTTGACATTGATGCCGTAGCGCCCCCATTCGATCGCCATGGCACGCGTCATGTGCACCACCGCGGCCTTGCTCATGCAATAGACGCCAATCTTGCTGACCGCTTTCAACCCGCCCATCGAGGCGATGTTGACGATGCGCCCACCGGTGAACGTGCCCGGTGCTGACCCTTGCGCCCGCCCCAGCATCCGCTTGCCCACTTCCTGGGCGACAAAAAATGCACCTTTGGTGTTGGTGTCGAAAACAAAGTCGTAATCGTCCTCAGTCACGTCCACCAGTTTCTGTGTGGTGCTGACGCCCGAGTTGTTGATCAGGATGTCGATCGTGCCCATTTCGGTTTCAGCATGGGCGACGGCGGCCTTGATGCTGTCGGGGTCGGTCACGTCGAGCGCCACGACGTGTGCGTCGCCTCCATTGCCCTCGATTTCCGCACGCAATGTTTTCAGCCGCTCAATACGCCGCCCGGCCAAGACGACCGCCGCACCTGCACCAGCCAGCGTTTTCGCAAACTGCGTACCCAAGCCGCTGGAGGCGCCGGTGACCAACGCAACGCGGCCTGAAAGATCTATGTTGTAGCTCATGCCAAACGGCTCCTTGGAACTGATAAATCCAAAGCAAGATAGCACGAAGGCCGGCCTGCGCCCGTGACTGAAGCACTGTTGGAGTGCCTTTTAACGGCCGATCAAACGGCGACATCGCAGCGGTCACAATGGGTTGTGCGACTTGAATTGCACGGCCACTGAATTGAAAGCCCGCAGGATCCATGTCCCCTTTCTCGAGTGACCCAGACAGTTTTGTTGCAACGCTGACCAATGGCATACGAGTGGTGACGATTCGGCAGCCGCAATTGGAGATTGTTCACATCAGCGTCTTCGTGCGCAGCGGCAGCCAGCATGAAAGCAGAGCGCTCAACGGCATCAGCCACGTGGTTGAACACATGGCGTTCAAAGGCACGACGACTCGCAACTGCCAGCGTATCAACCTGGATGCGGAGCGCCTGGGCGCCGAGGTCAATGCCCATACCGACAAAGATCACACTGCGTTTCACATGATGGGCCTGATCGAGCACACCGGCGCATTGATCCATATGTTGGGCGACATCGTTCAAAACAGCACCTTTCCACCCGATGAACTGGAGCGTGAACGGCAGGTGATCCTGCATGAATTGGCCGAAGACGAAGACGATGCTTTGTCAGCTGCGTACAAGCTGTTCGACAAAACCTGTTTTGGCGACCATCCATTGGCGCGACCCGTGATCGGCACACGCGCCAACATCAAACGGTTTACGCGCGACCAGCTGGTGGCGTATGTGCACCAGCGGTACAGCGGCGCCAATGTCATTGTTGGCGTTATCGGTCCGGTACAGCCGCAGGAAATCAACCGCCATGTGGAAGCCGCTTTCGGGAGCATGCGACAAGGAGATGCGCAGTCAGTTGATATGGTTCGGCAACGCGGCGGGGTGGCCTGCCGGCACGTGGCGGGCAGCAGCCAGACACACGTGCTGTTGGGGTTCGAAACACCGACTTTGAGCAACAAAGCGCACTATGCCTACTTGATGGCTTCCACGCTTTTCGGCGACGGCATGAGTTCGCCATTAATGGATACGCTTCGCGAACGACTGGGATTGGCCTATCACGCCTCCTGTATGACGGAGGTGGCAGCGTCTTATGGACAGTTTGTCGTGGAAGTTTCCACGTCGCCGCAAGATTTGGACGACTGTCTGACTGAATTGGCAGCATTGCTGCAGCAGCAGACAAAAAACGTGCGGTCAATCGACCTTGAACGCGCCTGCCATCAAACAAAGGTGCGGCACTTGCGGTCGCAGCAGCAGCCCGCACGACGGCTTGAAACAGCTGCAATGCAATTGTTTGCCAATGGCCATATCGCGTGTCGTGCAGATGAACTGCGCCGCAGCGCGGAGATGACGACCAAACAAATGGAAGAAATTTTTCGAACACTCGTAAGCCAGCCAGCCACCGTGGCAATTGCTGGCAAAGTACTCAAAGGAACCGCTGAAAAAACGCAGCAGCTTTTAACCGCGCTCGGCTTTCAATCGCAATAGAAGAAAGCGTCAGCCTCAGAAAACGAAAGCTCATCACCTAAAAAATCTGGGTCTCGTTTCAGCAGCCTCACGGTGTCTGCGGAAACCTGGGCCAGCCACGGTTTGTCCGACACAGAGCTTTTTAGTACCTTAGGGATGACATACGGAAAACCAAGCGGTTTGAAGCTGTTCGTTTCCATGATGCAAAGCCCCCATTGCGTTGAGATACAACGTTAAAAGCAGGGAGCGTGCCTATAAAACTACCGATTTACCCATTAAATTTTTAGCCATAAACCATAAAAAAAAACCCTTTGTAGATCATTGACCTACAAAGGGTTTTTAAACTTTTTTGGCGGAGTGGACGGGACTCGAACCCGCGACCCCCGGCGTGACAGGCCGGTATTCTAACCAACTGAACTACCACTCCTGGTAGATGCAACTTTAAATGCCGTAATGGCGTCCCCTAGGGGATTCGAACCCCTGTAATCACCGTGAAAGGGTGGTGTCCTAGGCCTCTAGACGAAGGGGACAAAACAGTTTTCTAGCTGATTTCTTCTTACAAAAATCTCGTCACTTGAACCGCGCACCACCGCCAACTTTTCAGTCTTTGGTGGAGGTAAGCGGGATCGAACCGCTGACCTCTTGCATGCCATGCAAGCGCTCTCCCAGCTGAGCTATACCCCCTTTATCGATCAATAAATTTTGGAAAAAAGACTGGCCTGAATTGGCTGTTGAACTTCAACAGCAACTTTTTTAAGTTTAGTCAAGAATACGATTCT
>JANXMO010000590.1 GCA_025354615.1 Burkholderiales bacterium
CCGCCACCCGGACCTTGCCCCACAGGTCGAACAGATACTCTTTTCAACGGCCCAGCTGCATGAGGCAACGCAATCTGCAGGATGGACGGATGAGCATGACGAGCAGTTGAAGACTTGTGTCGAGTCGTTGGCGGAAAACGCGGCTCAGCTGGAAGGCATGCCCCTGCTGACGGCCATTGCAAGCGCTTTGTCGAACTTCAACGCTGCGCTGCAGCGCAGTGCCGGTTTTGCCTTGCAGGCCCCCGCGGCAGCCCCGCTGGGAAATGCGGCAGTGCCATTGTCTTTCTCTGTGGCCAGGCGCAACCCGGCGGCCGTGTTGGCGCACGTCATGGCGCAAGCCCGCGCAAGTGACCTGGAGGACCAGCCCCTTGCCCTGACGGCTGCGCAATTGGCGCAATCATTTGAAACGGCCAAAAACGACAGCGGTTTTTCAGCGGCCGTGCAGGCGTTCCTGGACAGCAACGGCCAACTGCCCAGGCCGCAAGCCGTGGCTGACACGGTGACGCGCCTGGCAGCGCAGTTGATCGGCCTGGACATGACGGGTTTGCCGGCCGACTTGCACCCGGCCATTAATTTGTACGAAGCACCCTCCACAGAATTCGAGCGCATTGCCGGCCTGAATGCGCCGCCAGAGTTGGCGCAAGGCGAACCCGAGGTGCCGTTTGCCCCGGTCACCTCGCATCAAAAGCGCAAGGCGGTGTTCGACCCGCTGGCCTGGCAGCTGCACGTGCCACAGCATTTTTTCCACCCCTCGCAGGCCGACCGGCTGGCGCCTCGTTTGGCAGGGTTGGCGGCTGAAATGGCTTACACGGTCAGCGCCACGCTGAAGCACCAGGACGCTTGGGGCTACCGCACTTCCGAAGGCTTGTCGGCAGCGGGTTTGTGGGGTGCTCGCATGCCCTATCACTGCACGCCGGCCATGGTGGCCCTCGGCTTGGGCGAACCGTGGCACCTCGTTCAACGTGAAGTGAAAGCGGGTTTTACCGCCGGCAAGGCCATGCCCAGGATCACTGAGCTGTCATGGAATACCAAAGAGGTCGACGACCCGCCCAGCCCTGCCCAGGCCCTCAATCGGCGGGCAACCGCCTACATCGCCGCCCACCCGCGCAGCGCTGCCGCGGTGCTGCGCGCCGTCGTCAAGGAAACACCGGTCAAGGACCTGGGGCTTGCTTGGCACCTGGGGCCGCGCGCCGAGGTCAAGCACGCGGCGCAAAGCGGCGCGCCCGGCGCGCAAGCCGCTTATGAAACCAGCACGCTGCAGCGCTGGCAACTGCCGGCAGTCGCGTTTCGGCGCGCGGTAATCGGCGCGGCTGTTGAGGTCCCGGCGGCCCCGCAGGTGTTGCCATGACGTGGCAGCCCCTGCCGCCGGCAGCGCTGAGACCGGCGCACCCGCCGGCGCCATCGGCATCGCAAGCGGATGCTGCAGCGGCCATGGCGCCTCAAGCCAGCACAGCGCCCGCCAGCGCGCTACCCTCTTTGCCTGCAAGGCCGCCCGGCCGGCCTGCGTCCTTGGTCCCTGGCTTGGCAGCGTTGCCGGGCAACTTGCGGCCGCCGCGCCAACCGGTGCGGGGGTCGTTGCTCAACCGCGCGCCCGCGGGGTTGCCAATCGCATTGAACGAAGCGATTTTCAAAGCGCTGGCAACAGGGCAGTTAAGTGAAACGGTCTTGCCAACGGGGATATTGCGACGGCAGGGCAAGGTGCGCACGGCGCAAGGCGATGACTACCACGTGACCGTGCATGCGCAGCGTGACCCGGTTCAGCACACGTTGTCCATCGTTGCTGTGCAGGCCAAGCCTTGGGCACAAGCCGGCGCCATGTCACAAACCTGGGGGCAACTGACCGTGGCCCCGCCGGCTTCAGTCCCGGCGGCGAATTTTGCCGCGGCGCCAGCGGACGCGGCTGCGCCGGCTCTGCCACCCGTGCTGGCTTCGAGCAGCGGCCCGGTACGGCGGGCTCATGGCGCGCAGACCCTGCGTTTCACGCCTTACGGATCGAGGCCGGTGGTGGCTGAGGCGGGAGGGCCAGCCCGCACTGCCGGCACTCCAGCTTCCGAAACCAAACCCGCTCAAGCTTCGCGCGAGCAGCTGAACAGCGCGCACCGCGAAGTGCTTCGCTCAGTTGAAGCCACAACGCTGCATAAAGATTTGCTAGTGATCGTCAAATTTCTTCACTTTCTTGAAGCAAATGAGTTGTCTTTTTCAAGCTTGGCCCATGATGCGGCGGCCCCGTTGAGCCCCCCTCTGCTGGCAAATGCGGTCAACGATGCGCTTGCAAGTGGATTTGCAAGCCATTTGCGAGCAGCCATCGATCGTTCGTTTGGGCTGCTGTTGTCAACCCCAGGTGGCCAGATTCGTCGGCGGCCTGTGTTGGAAGAGCACCAAGGGATTGTCGACATGCTGTTGGCCATGTTTCCTTCTGACCAATCCCCACCATCGAGCAAAATCGAATTTTGGGAAGTGCGTAGAGCTTGATCAATCGCTGTTTTGAGTCGAGCGATTCCACCTAAGGCGAGCGG
>JANXMO010000594.1 GCA_025354615.1 Burkholderiales bacterium
ATGCTGTTGGCCAACCGGGCCGCCCTTGCTTCAAGTTGCCGTCATTACATCTCGCGTTTTTTATGTCAACTGGAAGTGGAAGGCCTTTGTTGGAGCGTCTTGACTGCCGACTGCTGCAATCGCCGTTCCCCGGCGCTGGAACGCCTGATCAACGAACGACTTCAAAACGACCCTGCCATTGAGCCTGTGCACAGGTCAACACGCAACGCCTTGAATGCTGCCACTGACTTGTTGGGCATTCGTGTGCGTGGGCCGGAAGTACCGAAGACACCTGAATACGAGCAGCTGTTTGACCAGATCCCCAAAACGATGTATTCAGCCCTGCGGTCTAAAGCCGCCGACTTCTTGCGCTTTGCCGAAGCGCAAGGCCTGCGCTGGGCGGACCTGGCCCAAGACAGGGAAGACAGCGGCCGGCCGCCGTTGCTGGAAAGTTTGGTGAACCAGATGATGCCCAACGCGCGCAACGCTTTAAATCAAGCGTTGGGCTTGCAGCTTCGGCCTGCCGCTGGAAGCGCGGCTGCCGTCGCAATCGCCGGTCCGTCGTCCGCGGGGCCGACTTGATCCCGTCACGTCGGTTGAGAAAAGTGACAGTTCATCCGGGACCTTCTTTTGGAATGTGAACAAAGCAAGGCCTTGCAATCCCACCGAAATGCTCCAGATGGAATCTATATGGATTCCAAAACCGTGTCATGCACTTGAATGAAGCGCCGATCGAGGTCAGGCCACGCACAGGCGAGACTGAAAAGATGACGGTCAATGTTGGTGTGGTCGATCTTGGCCAAGTGGACCTTTTAGTCCAGGAAGGGTTTTATTCCAACCGCTCCGACCTGATCCGAACCGCGCTTCGAAATCAGCTTGCGCTGCATGCTGACACGGTCAAGCAAACCGTTGCCCGACGAACGCTGACGCTGGGCTTGCAGCATTACAGCCGTGCCGATCTCGAGTCGGCGGTGGTGGCTGGCCAGCGACTCCGAATTCAGGTCGTAGGACTCGCCCGCATCGCCGACGACGTGCCTCCGGAGCTGGCCCTTGCCGCGATCGACTCGGTGACGGTGTTGGGTGCATTTCAGACCAGCCCTGCGGTACGCCGGGCGTTGTCGGGTCGCATCCGTTGATTTCTCATCTCCTCAACGAAAGAAAATGATGAAGAACTTTTTGAATGGGCGGCTGCCGGCCTACGACAGCGCCGCCATTCGCTCGACGATTCAACGGGCCCTCGCGTCGGCCGGGCTTGACACCACTGCCGGCCCTCTGCGTGACCTGACCCAAACGCTGCGGCGCGTGTTGAAAACGGGCGGCGTTTCCGACACGGCGCACGGCGTTGCCGGCGAGCCCGATGTGATTGACATTGCCGCCCGCACGGTTCCAACGGCTGCAGACCAACCCGCCGCTGCAGACGCCAATCCTTCACCGGGCAACGCGCAGCCGTACGGGCGCTTCGAAACGCACCGGTTCAGCAACCGTGCCGGCACCCGCACTTACAAGCTCTACGTACCGGCCAGGGCCGCTGACTTGCCCCGCGCAATGGTGGTGATGCTGCATGGCTGCACGCAGGATGCAGACGATTTCGCGGCAGGCACGCGGATGAACCGCCTGGCCGACACACACGGCTTCCTGGTGGTCTACCCCGAGCAAGCTGCACAGGCCAACACCTCGAAGTGCTGGAACTGGTTCAATCCGCAAGACCAGCAGCGTGATGCAGGCGAGCCGTCGTTGATTGCCGGCATGGTTCGGGAAGTCGCGCAACGTCACGGCGCTGACCTCGGCCGCATTTTTGTGGCCGGTCTGTCGGCGGGTGCAGCCATGGCCGTGGCGTTGGGCGAAACCTATCCAGAGCTCTTTGCTGGTGTCGGCGCGCATTCCGGGCTGCCCTACGGCAGCGCCCACGATATTCCGTCGGCATTGGCTGCCATGAAAGGCGGGCGCAGCGGGTTGGCCGGTTTGAAGGGCATGCCCGCAGCGGCTGGCCCGTCGCAGCCCAAAAAGGCACTGCAGGCCGTTCCGGTGATCGTGTTCCACGGCGACCGCGACCACACCGTGCAACAGACCAATGGCGCGCAGATCGTGCAGCAGGCGCATGAAGCTCATCAAGCGCAGCTGGCGCGCACGGCACGGGCCGGCGGCAACAGCAGCGGGTTGCACGCCGACACGCAGCACGGCGTGGCCGCGGGCGGCCGGCGCTTCAGCCGCACCGTTCATGCGGACGCCACAGGCCAGGTGCACATCGAGTCATGGACCGTGCACGGCGCCGGCCACGCCTGGTCGGGCGGCGACCCGAATGGTTCGTATACGGAAAGCGCCGGGCCGGATGCGTCAAAGGAAATGGTGCGGTTCTTTCTGGCGCTGCCGCCTGCAGGTGTTGCCTGAGGGCGCCTGACGCGCCGGCAGTGCAATCACTATTTCAACGACTTCATTGCTTCAGTTTGGCCATCACCGCTTGCAGCAGGCCGCTCATGTCACGCAGCGCCAGCTGCGGCCGTGCGTGCTGGAAAAACAGCGCGACGAGCAGGCCGAGCAGGAACAGCGCCAGCGCGCCTTTGATCGGCTGGCCGATGCTGTTGGGCTCGAGTTTGTCGGCCGTCTTGCTGAGCAGGCCGATGCCGATGTCGATGATGACGAAGACGAACACCGCTGGCATGGCCAGCTTGATCAGCGCGTTGAAGTAATCGCTGGTGCGCGAGTCGAGGAACAGCAGCAGCCCGTCGCTCAACACGGGCCCTTGCAAGGCCACCGGCCAGAAGCGGTAGGACTCGATGAACAAGCCCAGCAGCACCGGAAGGCCACCGAGGATGTAAAAGCTGGCGATCGACAGCTGCGACAGCAGGTTGCCCAGCGGCGTGCTTTGCTCGCCGCTCAAGGGGTTCTGCTGCTGCACGTTGTTGAAGCCAGCCTGGTTGTCGAGCAGGATGCCCACGCCTTCGGCCACCCAGAAGACAACCGAAACGGCATAGCCCATGCACAGGCCGAGCAGAATTTCCTTCGCCATCGCCGCGATCAGCATCGCCATGCTGAGGTTGTTGAACAGTGCCAGCGGCTGGCCCCAGGCCACGAAGAAGCCCACCGTCAACGCCAGCGCGTTGCGTGACGGGCCCTGGATCGACTGCTCGGTCGTCATCGGCATGATCTGCATGGCTGCATAGAAGCGCAGGCTGCAGATGGCCATCAGCGTCATCATGTTCTTCAACAACTCGCCAAGATGGGTGATGGACTCGACGCTGTTGAACGCCTCATTCATGGCGCTGACGTTCTTTCTTCGCGCTATTTTTCGCGCTGATGGCTGCAGCCGCCACGGCCCGGCCACGGGCAATCAGCCGCGCCACCGCCGTTTCCTCGGACTCTTCATCCTGCTGGTCTTCAGCCGCCTGCTCGATCGCCAGTTCGGCAGCGGTCAGCATGTCTTTCAATGATTCGAGTTGCGAATCAACGCGGGCCACCGCGGCGTTGGCGCTGCTCACCACTTCCTGCGCCTGCACAACCTGCTGCTGCGCCTGCTGTTCTTGCCCGCGCTGCGTGTCGACGACGACATCGGCCGCCTTGACCAGCATCTGCCGCACCATCAGCAGCTCGGCGGTGCAGGCGGCGCCGCCGCCCATCAGGGTCATCAACCGCTCCATCTGGTCGGCCTGCTCGTCAACCGCCACCTGCAGCTGCTGTTGCGCCGCCTGCAGTTCCGCCTCCCGCGCCGCGCAGGCCTCGCGCGCCACCTGCACCTCTGCCATCAGCCCCTCACGCCGGCGCTCCTTGATCGACAGAATCAGCTTGAGCGTTTTGGGGGTCATGAGACAACATGCAGGAGGTGTTCGACAGTTTCGTCAAAATCCATGCTTTCTGACGTTTCCTGACACAGCAATTCGCGCACCATTTCATGCTTTTCGACCGCTTCGTCGGCCACCGGGTCGGCGCCGGGCCGGTATTCGCCCATCTGGATCAACGGCTCGATCTCGTCGTGCTTGGCCATCAGGCGGCGCAGCTTGCCGGCGGCCTGCTGGTGCTCCCGGGGAACAATCTGCGTCATCACCCGGCTCAGGCTGGCCAGCACGTCGATCGCCGGGTACTGGTTGCGCGCGGCGATCTTGCGCGACAGGATCATGTGGCCGTCCAGAATGCCGCGCACTTCCTCGGCGATCGGGTCGCCGCCGCTTTCGTCTTCGGCCAGTACCGTGTAGAGCGCGGTGATCGAGCCGGTCGCGCCCATGCCGGCGCGCTCCAGCAGGCGCGGAATTTCCGCGAACACTGACGGCGGAAAGCCGCGCCTGGCTGGCGGCTCGCCCGCGGCCAGACCGATTTCACGCAGGGCGCGCGCAAACCGTGTCAGCGAATCCATCATCAGCAGCACTTTCAAGCCCTGGTCGCGAAAGTACTCGGCCAGCGTGGTTGCCACGTGCGCCGCCTTGGCACGCTCGATCGACGAGCGGTCGGACGTGGCGCAGACCACCACCGAGCGGCGCATGCCTTCCTCGCCCATGATGACCTCGATGAACTCGCGCACTTCGCGGCCGCGCTCGCCGATCAGCGCGATCACGCTGACGTCGCACTGCGTGCCGCGCGCCAGCATGCCCATCAAAGTTGATTTACCAACACCGGCCGGCGCGAAAATGCCCATGCGCTGGCCTTCACCAAGAGTCAACAGCGCGTCGATGGCGCGTACGCCGGTGGCCATCGGGTGCTCGATCATCGCGCGCTCCAACGGGTTGGGCGGCGAAGCCAGCACGGGCCGGAACTCGGTGGCTTCAGGCGGCGGCTTGCCATCCATCGGCTGGCCCAGGCTGTCGATCACACGGCCCAGCATGCAGTTGCCGACCGGCACCTTCAACACCTCACCACGGCTGATGACGCGGCTGCCCGCGCCGCAGCCCACGATGGAGCCGAACGGCGACAGAATCATCTGCCCACCGGCAAAGCCGACCACCTCGGCCGACTGCATCGTGTGGCCATCGTCATCGAGGATGTTGCACAGGTCGCCCAGGTTGGCGTCCAGCCCGGTCACGCGCATCAGCGTGCCCACCACCTCGGCAACTTTGCCGATGCGCGAGTGCATGGCCGCTTTGGCCACCTCGACCTGCATCCACCGCGTCAAATCAGAATGGTCGCGCACGTCATTCACCTTGTCCTGCAATCAAAGAAGCCTGTGCGCGCCGCGTCAGCGCGGAGCACACGGAGTCGAGAAGGTCATTGCGGTAAGCCAGGACATGCAAGGCCCATCGCGGTTCAGCAGAGGCAAAGCCGGCATTCGGCAAACGGCCACTGCAGGCAATGCGCAACACATCGAATGAGCGGGGCAGCGCGGGCGATCGAGTCCGCACCCGCTGTCCACCACATCACTTCCACCGCCCGTGTCTCCACGGGCCGCGCGACCGCGTCGTTGTGCATTCAAAAAACCTCCTCTTGTCTGACAGGACGGTGAAGACCCGGGCGCAGCTTGCGTGCCAGTGAAAAACAGCAACCGTGGCGCTGGTGGTCACCGTCGGGCATGTCAGACGGCCAGCGCGCAACCGTGCACGTGTTCCCAGATGTGGCGCACGATGCGCGACGCTGCGTGAAAGCCTTCGATCAGGCGGACGATGACGCGGCGGTCCAGCCCTGTTTCGACATTGAGCATGGCCTCGGTGCTGTTGACCACGTTTTTCAAATAAGCCAGGATTTCGCGGGCACGGTCACCGCTGCGGTCGTCGCGAAAGGTCTTCTCCAGATTGGAGAGGTCCGGGAAAACGTTGGCGCTGGGCGTCTGGACGGTCGGCATGTCGATTCCTTGGTTGTTGCAGTCGGTAGAAAACGCGGCACTGCGGGCAGTGGGTTGCGCACCGCGGCAGGGAACTTCATAAAAAATTGCATTGCGGGCTGGACTCAAGCATTGCCGATTGGCGGTCCTTGTCCATCCCGCCATGCGAAGAGGTGTACAGCGAACCGAAGCCGACCGCCGTTTTTGGCAACCGTTTTGCGGTTTGCTGCGGCACGGCAAGCGCTTACAGCCGGTTGCCGCTGGTTTCGAACGAGTGATTTCACTCCTTGAAGGCCTGCACCTGCTTCCCTGCGTCCATCGACAAGTACGCACAAACGCACGAAGTGTGAAAAAAAAGTGTCCAACTTCGGATACCAATACGTTTCTTCGCCCTGAACCCTTGCCAATCTGTCAAATTGAAGACACTGAGCATCACCGCAGGCAATCTTTTCAAGGCCGGCCCATCCGAAAACACAGGGCGGAAGAACACGGGGCATTCTTTTCCATTTCACCTTTTCTTAACCGGAGTCATCAGCATGCAAAAAACCGAAGCCACTTCCGAAGCCGAAACCGTTGCACGCAACATGGTTGAAGCCCTGCGCGACAACCGGCTCGACGAAGCCCAATCGTTGTTGAACGAGCTCAATGTGCTCAAACCCGAAGTCAAGGACTTTCTGATTTTCCCGGTGCTGATTGCCATTCAACGCGGCCAGGTCAGGGAAGCCCTGCAATTGGTCAACGATCAACCCGAAGACAGCTGCCCCGAACTGAAAGCGCTGTGCCTGTACATCCTCGAAGACCCGTCGTGGCAAGGCATTGCCGAGTCGCTGGAAGACTCCGGCGACGCCAATGTGCGCCAGGCCATGCGCCAGCTGCTGGGCCGCCCAGTCGATGCCAACGAAACGAGCAGCATGGCCGCGGCTGCATGAACCATGACCCGGCTGACGCTGGCGCCGCGGGCTGACCTGGCCGTCTTCTACGAAGCCGATGCCGAGCGCTACCGGGCGCGCAGCCCTGAAACGCTGGCGCTCGTCACCCCAGCGGCTTTTGCAAGCCTGTACGGCAACTGCCCCTCGATCGGTTTTGAATGCGATGGCCAGCCGATTGGGGGCATCTTGTTCGACGGCGAGGAAGCGCACATCGCGGTGCTGGCCTCGCACCACAGCCAGTGGGCTTTGCTGCTCAAGCCGGCGCTCGCCTGGTTGTTTGGCCTGCGGCGAGCCATCACCGTTCGCGTGGAGGCCAGTAACGCAAAGTGCCTGGCTTTCATGGCGCGCAATCAATGGCAGCCGCGGGGAGAAGAAAACGGCGAATTGATTTTTTGCATGCGCGCGCAGGGCGGGCGGCGCAAAACGCCTTATCCGGTCATGGCGCCACGGGCGCCGTCGCAAGCCAATCAACCGAAGCAACAATTGGAAATGGGCTGAGCCATGAGCGTGCGAAAAATTGGGGCTTTTACCCCCGTGCGCCCTGTCAGCCCTGTCGACAGACGCACACCCGGCACAGGGCCGGCCGCTGACGAATCCCGCGGCCAACCCGTTGACCTGCCCGCATCGGCAACCACCGAGGCGTTGACGCGGAACCGGCCGCCCTCGCCGGGTGCCGCAGCGGCGCAGATGCGGGCGCCACGTGTGGACGTTCAGGCGCTTGCAGACCGGCCGTTGACTTCTGTGGCTTTGGCAGCGCTTCATTTGCAAGAAGCGGGCGGGTCTTCATCGTCACCAGCCACCACAGGCGCGTCAGCTCAGGAAATCGCCAAAAGCGCTTTGGCGTACATGGAAAGCCACATCGATGAAGTGACGCAGGTTGCCGTCACGCGACACCCGCTTCATAAACGCTTGCAAACAGCGGCCAATATTTTCCGCCAGCTTGAAAACGCGTTCAATTTGCTGGGGCCTGTTGACGCGAAGACAGCAAAAACACAAGAAGGCAAGCAAAGAAAACAATTGCGCAACGCCCTTGCAAGCGCCCGCACCAAGATGAAAGAGCTGGTTGATCACCTCGTGACCATCAGCAAGAATGAAATCGGCCAAAGGGTAGAACCGCGATACAAGCAGAAATTGGCAGAAAAGCCGCTGGAAGTATTTAAAAGCGATGCAGGTCAAACGATTGAATTGATGGATGCGCTTTTAGAACTCTTCAAGTTGCCGATTGCCTTGGCGGGCGATGCAACACATGAGCTTTCGCAAAGACATTTAGAGTTGATTCAACTCAAGTCCAATTTACGAGCATTCATCGTGTCAGAGATTGCGCGCAAAACCGGTTCTGGAATCCTGGATGGCCGCTGGGACGATGTTCTGGCACAAATGCTCAAACATGTCAGAGAACCTCAAACGGCTCATGAGAACAGCCCTGATGAGTTGTTGAAGCTATCTCGAAAAGTCGTGAACAGAATCGGTATCCAAACGGCGGTTCTCCGCGAGCGCGCAGGTGATTTAAACGCATTCAAGGAAATTTTCGGGCCGTCACTGGTTGATCCCAGCTTGAAGATGGTGCATTCTGCGTTGGCCCCGTCAGCCTTGCTTGCAGTCTGTCTCACACACGCGGAAATTTTGTTGCAGCCGCAAATCAACAAGCCGCTGTTGGACACTGCTGATGATGGTTTGCACGCCAGCCTGCATGCGCTTGAAGGCCTTTCAGAAGCGCTTAACGAGGCGCAGCGCACTTACGGCTTTGGCGACATCCCTGTCGATATCATGCTGAGCTGGGTCGCGAGTGCTCAGCCACATGCTGAACTGGCAGCCGAACTCAGTACCGTCACCTTGCAGGCGGGCATTTTCCCCACGCCCGGACTGTCTGCCATAGATCAAGACGAGCCAATCGACTTGCTGCGTCGCTTGGCAGAAACCTCATTCACACTGAGTCAGATTTGTAGCGAATGCACCGTATGGGCAAGCCGTTTTTCCGGCGCGTCTCCGGAAAAGGAATCGGCTCCAAGCACTTCTCGTGATGCCCACTCGAAAGCCAAAG
>JANXMO010000620.1 GCA_025354615.1 Burkholderiales bacterium
GCGGCCCGGTGACGCGCGTCAACCTGCTGCTGCTGGCGCTGCTGGTGGCCAGCGGCGTCTATCTGGTGCGCGTGTCGTATGAGGCGCGGCGGCTCTACGGTTTGCTGGACAGTGCGCAGGCCGCCGAGCGCCAGCTGACCACCGAATGGGGCCGCCTGCAGGCCGAACGCCAAGCGCAGGCAACGCCTTTGCGGATCGAGAAAGCCGCGCGTGACAAGCTGGGCATGCGCAGCGCCACGCCGGCCATCACGCAATACGTCAGCATGCCAGCTTCAGGAGCCGCACGATGAGGGCGCCCGCCGGCGCAGCACGCCCCGGCCGCCGGCTGGCCACGCGTGCCAACACCAGTGTGCGCAGCGTCAACTACGCGAGCAGCCCGCTGCTGGCGTCGCCCACGCCGGCCTGGCGCTCCAAGCTGCTGGTGGCGTTGGTCGGGCTGGCTTTTTGCGGCCTGATCGCACGGGCGGCTTACGTGCAAATCCTGGGCGCCGCTTTTTTCCAGAAGCAGGGCGAAATCCGCTACGCCCGCACGCTGGAATTGACCGCCAGCCGCGGCCGCATCACGGACCGCAACGGGCTGATCTTGGCCTCCAGCGTGCCGGCGCCGTCGCTGTGGGCGATCCCCAAAGATTTTTCGGCTGATGCGGCGCAGCGGCGCGAGTTGGCCCGGCTGCTGGGCATGACGCCGCAGGCGCTGAACGAGCGGCTGGATGACAGCCCCAACTTCGTCTGGCTGCGCCGCCAAGTCGAGGCGCCGGTGCTCGACGCCGTCAAAGCGCTGAACCTGCCCGGCGTGCACCAGGTGCGTGAATTCAAGCGCAAATACCCGGAAGGCGAGGCGGCGGCGCAGCTGGTCGGCTTCACCGACATCGAAGACAAGGGGATTGCCGGCATCGAGGTGGCGTTCCAGAAAGAGCTGGCGGGGCGCGACGGCAGCCGCCGCGTCATCAAGGACCGCCTGGGCCGCGTGGTCGAGGACATCGGCGACAGCGTGGCGGCGCTCGACGGGCGCGACGTCAGCCTGTTCATCGACTCCAAGGTGCAATTCTTCGCTTACCAGCGCATCCGCGACGCGGTGGCCGAGCACAAGGCCAAGGCTGGCAGCGTGGTGGTGCTCGACGCGCAAAGCGGCCAGGTGCTGGCGCTGGCCAACTTTCCCAGTTATTCACCGGCCGACCGCCGCCGGCTGACGCCGGCGCAGCTGCGCAACGGCGCCCTGTCCGACACCTTCGAGCCGGGCTCGACGATGAAGCCTTTCGTCGCCGGCTGGGCGATGGAAACCGGCCGTGTGACGCCGCAAACCGTGTTGCACACGGCGCCCGGGCGGCTGCAGATGTACGGCGCCAACATCACCGACAGCCATCCGCATGGCGACCTGACGGTGGCCGAGACGATTCAGAAATCAAGCAACGTCGGCGCGGTGCGCATGGCAATGCAATTCGAGCCACGCGAGATGTGGGAGCTGTATTCGCAGGTCGGCTTCGGGCAAAAGCCGCAACTCGGCTTTCCCGGCGCGGCCACCGGCCGGCTGCGCCCATACAAAACCTGGCGCCCGATCGAGCAGGCGACGATGAGCTACGGCTACGGCCTGTCGGCCAGCCTGTTCCAGATTGCTCGCGCCTACACCGTGTTCGCGCATGACGGCGAGCTGATGCCCGTCACGCTGGTGCGCCCGCGCGAAGCCACGGGTGCCGGCGCACCGAGCGAGCCGGCCGCGCGCCCGGCCGGCATCCGCGTGCTGTCGCCGCAAACGGCCCGCGCGGTGCGCCAGATGCTGCAACTGGCCGCCGGCCCGGGCGGCACCGCACCGAAAGCACAAACCATCGGATACTCGGTCGGCGGCAAGTCGGGCACGGCTTACAAGCAGGAAGGCAAGGGCTACGCGAGCAAGAAGTACCGCGCCTGGTTCGTCGGCATGGCGCCGATCGACAACCCGCGCATCATCGTTGCCGTGATGGTCGACGAGCCCAGCAACGGGCACTACTTCGGCGGTGAAGTGGCGGCGCCGGTGTTCAGCGAAGTGGTGCAGCAAACGCTGCGTTCGCTCAACGTGCCGCCCGACATCGAGGTGCGCCCGCAGATCGTCACCGCCAAGCTGCCGGCAGCGGTCGAGGAAAGCTTTTGATGGCTGCCGCCGCCATATCAACCCCCGGTTTGCATGAGTTGACCTCGGTGCCGGCGGCCTTGGCGTGGCTGGCACAACGTGGTGCCCGCGCACTGACGGCGGACAGCCGTCAGGTGGCGGCCCGGCCCGGCACCGCGTTTCTCGCCTGGCCCGGCCAAGCCTGTGACGCCCGGCAATTCGTTGCCAGCGCCTTGCGCAACGGTGCGGTCGCCTGCCTGCTCGAAGCCGACGGCGCTGCTGCGTTCGATTTGGCGAGCGACGCGCGCGTGGCCGTGATGCGCGATTTGAAAGCCCATACCGGGCCGCTGGCCAGCGGCTTTTTTGGCCGGCCCGATGAGCAGATCAACGTCATCGCCATCACCGGCACCAACGGCAAAACCTCGACCAGCGGCTGGCTGGCGCAGGCGCTGACATCGTTGGGCTCGCGCTGCGCGGTGGTCGGCACGCTCGGCATGGGCGAGCCGCCGGGGCCCTTGCAGCCGACCGGGCTGACAACGCCCGACCCGGTGACGCTGCACGCTGGCCTGCGCCGTTTCGTCGACGACGGCGTGGCCGCTTGTGCCATCGAAGCCTCGTCGATCGGGCTGCAGGAGCAGCGGTTGGCCGGCCTGGCAATCGACATCGCCGTGCTGACCCACATCACCCAGGACCACCTTGATTACCACGGCTCGATGGCCGCCTATGCCGCCGCCAAGGCGCAGTTGTTCACCTGGCCCGGCCTGCGCGCCGTGGTGCTCAATGTCGACGACCCGTATGGCGCCGCGCTGGCGGCGCAGCTGCAGCTGGGGCTGGTCGAGGTGTGGACGTATTCCGCCACCGGGCAGCACGCCCGCCTGCAAGCCAGCGGCCTGCGCTATGCCGATGGCGGGCTGTGCTTCACGTTGCATGAAGGCGCCGCCGTGGTGGACCTGCGCAGCGGGCTGGTCGGCGATTACAACGCCGCCAATCTGCTCGCCGTCGTCGGCGCGCTGCGCGCCTCGGGCTTTGCACTGGCCGAGGCCGCCGCCGTCTGCGCCGGCCTGGTGCCGGTGCTCGGGCGCCTGCAGCGCATCGACAGCGCTGCCGACCAGCCGCAGGTGGTCGTCGACTACGCGCACACGCCGGACGCGCTGGACAAAGCCCTGGGCGCGTTGCGGCCGCTGGCCGCCGCACGCGGCGGGGCGCTGTGGTGCGTGTTCGGCTGCGGTGGCAACCGCGACGTCACCAAGCGGCCGCTGATGGGCGCCGCCGCGCAGCAGGG
>JANXMO010000159.1 GCA_025354615.1 Burkholderiales bacterium
GTGCGCGCAGCTCCGTTGCGTGCGATCGACCCCCGCGCTGTATCAATCATCCAGTGAACTGGCCATGCGTCTGAAGGTCCTGCTGCTGGCCTGCGTCGGCATTGCACTAGCAGCGGTCACCACGCGAATTATCTCGACGGCGCTGGACGTGCGAGTCGCCGCGACGCTGGACCTACAGCGCATGCACATCGACCTTATCACCCGGGACGCCTTCGGACTGCTAGTGTTGACGCAGGACTACGCTTTGCACACCAGCCCGCGCGCAGTGCGGCAATGGAACGCGATGCACCGCGAATTGACAGCGTCGCTTCACGACTTCATTGGCATCGGGCCTATTCAAGCCGCTGAAGCGCGCGAAATGCTGGACACTGCAAACAGCCTGCAACCCTTGTTTGCGAGCCTTCAGTTGGCGACGGCCACCGCTACTTCGCGGGCGGACAGCGGGCGCCGCGAAACCCTGATCGATCAACTCGCCAACGAGACGCGGCGCATCAGCGAAGGCGCTTTTGAGATTTCGCACAACGTGCTGGCGCGTCGCCGGGCGGCCAGCGCAGTGCAGCGCTGGCAGTCGCTGGCGACCCAGGGCGTAATGCTCACGGTAACGCTTCTGCTGGCGTGGCTGCTGTTGCGCCGCGTGCTGCGACCGATCACATCGCTGCAGGCAGTGGCCAACACGGTCGAGTCAGGTGACCTGACGGCGCGCACGAACTACCGCAGGCCGGACGAGCTGGGGCAGTTGTCGCAGGCCTTTGACACCATGGCAGCCGTGTTGCAGGAGCGGGCAACGGCGCTGCAGTCGTCCAACACCGCGTTGCGCGACGCCAAGCGTGACGCCGACGCCGCCAATTCCGCCAAAAGCGCGTTCCTCGCGAACATGAGCCACGAGATCCGCACGCCGATGAATGCCGTGGTCGGTTTATCGTATCTGTTGCACCAGACTGCACTCAATGCTGATCAGCAGGCGCTGCTGGCCAAGATCGGGGTAGCCAGTCGTTCGCTGCTGGGTGTGATCAACGACGTGCTCGACCTGTCGAAGATTGAGGCAGGCGAGATGGCGTTGGAGGACGCGGCGTTCGACCCGATCGCGCTGATCGACGAGATCGCTGGCGTGATGCAAGTCCAGGCCAGCGAACGCGGTCTTGAACTTGCCATCGATGTTGCGCCAGGGCTGCCAGGCCGGCTGCTCGGCGATGCGGCTCGGCTGCGTCAGATCCTTGTCAACCTGCTTGGCAATGCAATCAAGTTTACCGAGCGCGGTCGGCTGAGACTTTCCGTTGAACTGCTCGAAGCAGGCGCGAGGGTGCAGCTCGGACGGCACGTGGTGCGTTTCACTGTCGAGGACAGCGGCATCGGGATCGCGCCCGAAGCGTTAGAGCGGCTGTTCACGCCATTCACCCAAGCCGATACATCAACCATGCGCCGCTTTGGTGGCACCGGCCTCGGGTTGTCGATCGTCAAGCGGCTGGCTGATCTGATGGGGGGTGAGGTTGAGGTGCGCAGCCAAGTCGACGTTGGCAGCAGTTTTTTGGTCACGCTGCAGTTTGCAAATGCAGGCGAACTGGTGGTCGCCGACCCCGCTCATGCGCCTATCGAAGTGATGATCGCGGACGATGACGGCGCGCAGCGCGACGCGTTGCTGACAACCGCGCGCCGGCTCGGCTGGCGCGCCGAAGCAGTGTCGAACGGTGAGACGCTGCTCGAGCAGGTACGCGCGCGCCGGCAGGCGGGCAGGGCGATCGACGTGCTGCTGCTCGACTGGTGCATGCCTGGGCTCGACGGGCTGCAGACGCTGGCCCGGCTGCATTCGCAAGGGCTCGATGGCCCGCTGCCCAGCGTCGTAATGGTCACCGCTCAGCGCCGCTCAGCGTTGGAACAAGCGACGCATGCCGATCTTGCCGATGGGGTACTGGAAAAGCCGGTCGATGCGTCGACGTTATTCAATGCTGTGCACGCTGCGGTGGCTCGTAAGGGCGGCAACGCAGAAAGGGTGCTGCTGTCGAGCGCGCTCGAGGTAGCCGGCATCGCGCAGTTGCCTGGCGTGCGACTGCTAGTGGTGGACGACAGCGCGATCAACCTGGAGGTCGCACAGCGCGTGCTGCAGGCCGAGGGAGCACTCGTGACGCTAGCAAACAATGGTGTAGAGGCCGTCGCACTGGTGCGCGCTGGCCCGCAAGATTTCGACGCTGTATTAATGGACGTGCAAATGCCGGTGCAGGATGGCCTGGAAGCGAGTCGACTAATTCGCCGTGAATTAGGCCTGCATGCGCTGCCCATCGTCGCGCTGACGGCCGGCGCGCTGCTCAGCGAGCGCCAACGCGCGCTGGAGGCTGGGATGGATGATTTTATTTCCAAGCCTTTCGACCCACGCATGATGGCGAGCCTGCTGCGCCGACGCATCGAGGCTTCACGCGGTGCGCGCCTGCCACTGTCGGCCAGGGCGCTGCCACCTACCCCGCCGGTACGGGACTGGCCGTCGATCGATGGCATCGACTGGGTCGATGCGTCCACCCGGCTGGATGGCGATCTGCTGCTGTTCACAAAGCTGTTGCAACGGCTGAAGGACGAGTTCGGCGAACTGGTCAATGCAGGCCCAGCGCCGGAGGCCCCCGCGCAGCGCGCTGCGCTGGCTGCGCAGTTGCACAAGCTCGCTGGCAGCGCCGGATTGCTCGGCGCCACGGCGGTACGAACTCGGGGCGCCGCCGCCGAGGCCGAGC
>JANXMO010000649.1 GCA_025354615.1 Burkholderiales bacterium
TGCCGATCAGCGTGAAACACTGCACTAGACACAACAGGCTACCGCCGCCGCCATATATGCGACAAGCCTGCCGCTGGTCCGGTCAATGAATCAAGCGGTCTTCTTCTTCAACGAACAACTCATCCAGGATCAGCGCATCGGGTTCTTCGCCGAGGCTCCAAAACACCATTAAAACGATAATTTTCAAGTCTTCCAGGTCCAGCGGGCCGCCCGGAATGACACTGGCCCGGTCAATCACCATTTCACGCATGGGCGGCGGCAAGACACCGGCCGACTCCAAGAAGGTGATGAAGCCAATTGAAGCGTCGCCCAAGTGTTCCTGCTCAACCTGTGAGAATACCCGCAGCGCGTGTTCTCCCTGCTCGCCAACATATGACTGGGCTGCGCTGGCCAACCCGTCCAACCAGCTCAAGGCGTCCTGGATTTCTTCGGACTCAAAGCCAACCGACGACAACTTGCGCATCAAATGCGCATGGTCAGGGCAGGCATCGGGCCGCCAGTAGTTTTCATACAAATAAACGAGCACGTCGAGCATGAATCACTATACCGCAGCCGCCTGGCCGAGGCGCACCTGAAAGCCCGGGTCTATGACCGGATTTCAGGCTTTCGTCAGGCGCTGGAACAACTGCCCTGGCAAACGTGCCACATGGCCTTCCAGTTCAAGTTCGAGCAGTTGTGCGCCCAGCTCGCCTGCTGGCCAGCCGGTTCTGGCGACCAGCGCATCCAGGGTCGCCGGGTCATGGCCCAGCAACTCGAGCAGGGGGTGATGAGAAGCAGGCGGCAAGGACGCCGCGGCGCCGCTGTCGCGCGGGCGGCTGCCAGGCTTCAATTCATCCAGAATGTCTTGCACACTCTCCACCAGCAGCGCGCCCTGGCGAATCAGCGCATGGCAGCCGCGGGCTTGAGGCGAGTGGATGGAGCCAGGCAGTGCGAAGACGTCGCGGCCGGCCTCCATGGCCAGGCGCGCGGTGATCAACGACCCTGATTTCAGCGCGGCTTCGACCACCAAGGTGCCGGCCGTCAGGCCGGCAATGATGCGGTTGCGCTGCGGAAAATGCGCGGGCAATGGCGGCGTTCCCAGCGCATATTCGCTGATCAGCAAGCCTTCCTGCGCCATTTGTCGGGCCAAGCCTAGATGGCGCTTGGGGTAGAGGCAGTCCAGCCCCGTACCCACCACGGCAATGCTGCTTTCGCCGCCCAGGGCACGGCCTTTCAAGGCGCCTTCGTGCGCCGCGCCGTCGATGCCCAGCGCCAGTCCGGACACCACCACCCAGCCGGCCTGGCTGAGTTGACAGGCAAACTGCCGGGCGTTGTCAGCGCCCTGCGGCGTCGGGCTGCGGCTGCCCACGATCGCCAGCGCCTCCTGGCGCAGCAAGGCTGCATCGCCTTGCAGATACAGCAACAACGGCGGGTCGGCGGTGTTGAGCAGGGTGTCAGGGTAGCAAGCGTCACCCAGCGTCACCACATTGCGTGACGGTTCGCCTGCGATGCCGCCAGCGTTCAGCCAGCTCAACGTGGCGTCGACAAGCGCCGGCAAGTGCGCGGGCGGCGCGGCCAGCGCCGCCGCCACAGCGGGCGTGACCACCTGGCGCAGCGCCAGCGCGCTGGCAGCCAACACGCCGACGGGAGTGCCAAACGCCGCCAACAGCCGGCGCACCGATTCGCGGCCAACGCCGGGCGTTTCGAGCAACCGCAGCCAGGCGGCCAGTTCCGTCGGGTCCATCAACTTAGAAGCGGCAGTTGAACGCACCTGAGCGGGCTGTGATGCGGTGTGCTGGCAAGGCGTGACAACGCGGCGGGCTCATGCCCGCAAGGAGGAGCAACGCCCCCAGCGCGCCGCAGCGCGGCCCGCTCGGGTGCGTAGCGCTGTCACCCAGAGGTGAACACGGCCGTGGGCGAAAAAGTGAGTAGGCACAGAACCTTGCAAGCGGATATGAGCGGTCAACTGCCGTTTCTAGGTTCATCAAGGATTGGTCGCACGGAAACACTTCACGCGGCTGCAATCCGTGCGGTCATCGTCTTTTCATTCTGTCAGGGCTGCGTGAATTTGTCGCCCACCTTGACCGGCTCGTCGACCGTCAAAATCAGCGCATATGACATGCGGTTGAACACGCGGAAGACGAACAAAGTGCCCTGGCGCTCATCCGGCAGCTTGAGACGGGCGCGGGCGGGGTCGGTGGTGTCGATTGCGCGGGCGCCATCGCGCAGCAGCGCCAGCACGTGGCCGCGCTCGATGCCGTCGCTGGCACCGCGGTTCAGCGTCACGATCTGGTTTTGCCCGGCCATCGTCGCACCACCGTAGATCGACACCAGCTGCCCCGACAACGGCTTGTCAGGCGAGTGCGGCGCGTAGTTCATGAACTCTTGTGACGCCACAGGGGCCAGGCGGTCGCCCACGTTGGCTTCCTGGCGGATGCTGGTCACGATGAAACTGGCTGGCACGATTTCCGGCTTGCCGTCAGTGCCTGTTAGCGTTTCGCCCTGCCGCACATATTCAGCCGTGCCGACGTAAGGTGCTTCGTATCCGAGAATTTCACCGGTCGTCGGGTCTTTCAGCGCACGTGCTTCACGGAAAATGCGATAAGCCGTGTCGGCCCCCAAATCACCCCGCACGAAAGCGGTGTCGCCGCGTGACAGCAGCACACGCCCTTCCTGGGTGGCCACGATGCGCGGTGCGCTGTTCAACGCGTCGCTCTCGAAAATCACCGCTTCGGTCAGGAACGGCTCGATCAAATGGAAAGGGATGGAGGCCAGGGCGCCATTGCCCAGGCCGGAGGCGCGAGCGTGCGGTGACAAACGCACCGTGTTGTTCGGCGCCGCGCCCATGCGCAAGCGTGCCCGGCCGTTTGATTTGTCCAGATACAGCGTCTGCCCGGGGTAAATCAAATGCGGGTTGCGGATTTGCTGCAGGTTCATGCCCCACAGCTCGGGCCAGCGCCAGGGGCGTTTCAAGAACAGGCCGGAAATACCCCACAGCGTGTCGCCGCGTTTAACGGTGTAAACGTCGGGGGCATTGGCCGCCAGCTCGCTCAAAGGCACGCCGGTTTCGGCGCTGCGTTGCGCGGTGCTGCGCTGCTGTTCGGTTACAGGGTAAGCCGCCGCAGCGGGAGCGCACACGGCAGCGGTGAGAACCGCCGCAAGCAACACAGGCCCGGCGGGCCGGAGGCCGCGCGCAGGCGGCAAAATGCAACTCGTCATGAACACGGTCTCGGGTGTCGGCAGTGCAAAAACGCACCGCGAAAAGGGGCCGCCATGCGGCGGATGAGCGAGGAGGTTCCGGTGGATCGGGCCATGAGTGGCATTCAACAAACCGGACGAGCCATTTCAGCGAAAATTCTTGACTTGACAGAATAGATTCTGCCCTTAAACCTAGGGCGTCGCAATGCAACCGCAATCGCTCGTGTACGGCTGTTGCTCCCTGCCACGGCAGTTGATTTCACGATGACCCAATTGAACATATTGCGTTACCCCGACGCTCGCTTGCACACCGTGGCCCGCCCGGTTGCATCGGTTGATGCCCGCATCCGCCAGCTGGTCGACGATCTGCTCGAGACCATGTATGCCGCCGAAGGCATTGGCCTGGCGGCCACACAGGTGGATGTGCACGAGCGCGTGATCGTTGTCGACACGTCCGAGGAACGCAGCGACCCGCGGGTGCTGATCAACCCGGAACTGGTGTCGGTCAGCGAAGAAAAAGTGCTGGGCGAAGAAGGTTGCCTGTCGGTGCCGATGATTTACGACAAAGTGCCGCGCCATGCCCAGATACGCGTGCGGGCGCTGGGCCGCGACGGGGCGGCCTATGAATTCGATGCCGACGGGCTGCTGGCCGTGTGCATCCAGCATGAAATGGATCATTTGCAAGGCAAGGTATTTGTTGAATACCTGAGCGTGCTCAAGCGTGACCGCATCAAGACCAAGATGCTGAAAAAATCGCGCGACGACAGCCGCCCATGACGCTTGTGGAGCCAGCGCCGTTGCGCGTCGCCTTTGCCGGCACCCCGGCTTTTGCCAGCGTGGCGCTGGAAGCGTTGCTTGCGGCGGGTTTCGTTGTGCCGCTGGTGCTGACGCAGCCCGACCGGCCCGCCGGGCGCGGCCTGAAGCTGCAGCCGTCAGCCGTCAAAACCTGTGCGCAGGCCACAAACCTGCCGCTGCTGCAGCCGCGCAGCCTGCGGCTGGACGGCGCCCTTGCCGCCGATGCGCAAGCCGCTCAGGCCGCCCTGCTCGCTGCCCGGCCCGACGTGATGCTGGTGGCAGCTTACGGTTTGATTCTGCCGGCCTGGGTGTTGGCGCTGCCGCGGCTGGGCTGCCTGAACATCCACGCCTCGCTGCTGCCGCGCTGGCGCGGCGCGGCGCCCATTCACCGCGCGATCGAAGCCGGTGACACGCACAGCGGCATCACGCTGATGCAGATGGATGCGGGGCTGGACACGGGCGACATCCTGCTGACCCAGCCGGTCGACATTACCGCGCACGACACCACCGGCACGCTGCACGACCGCCTGGCGCCGCTGGGCGCTGCGCTGGCGGTGGAAGTGCTGCGGCGCCTGCAGCACAGCCGGCTGCCGGCGCAACCGCAGCCGGCCGAAGGCGTGGTCCATGCACCCAAGATCAGCAAGGCCGAAGCCGTGATCGACTGGGCCCAGCCGGCCGCCCTCATCGAGCGGCGCATTCGCGCCTTCAACCCGGCGCCGGGTGCCAGCACGCACTTGCGGGGCGAGCCAATCAAGGTGTGGCGCGCCGCGCTCGAACCCGGCACGGTGTCCTCTGGACAGCCGCCTGGCACGGTGATCGGTGAATCCGACGCTGCGCTGCGGGTCGCTTGCGGCGAAGGCACGCTGGCGCTGACCGAGCTCCAGCGTGCCGGCGGCAAGCGGTTGCCGGCGCGCTCTTTTTGCCAAGGCCTTGGCGCTTTGGCGGGCTGTGTGTTGACGGCAGTGGCGTGAACTGGCCGGTCATTCAGCCGTTGTTGCGGCTTCAGCGTTCTTTGCGCAGGGCCGATAAACAAGCACACTCGCGCTGCGGCTATGGGCCGCTTTGCTTTTCTTCATGCTGATGTCCTTGCTTACCCGTGCGTTCTTGCTGACGGCTGCCTTGCTGGGCGGCTGCGACATGCTGGGCCTGCCATCGGCTGAAAAAGACGCCGCGCAACGCGAAGCCGAAAGCAAGGCCATCGGCGCCGCCTGCCGCCATGCGGGGCGCGCCATCGAAGACTGCTATGTGCTGAACAAAAAGGCCGACAAGGCCGCGGTGTTCACCGGCTGGCGCGACATGAACGACTACATGCGCGAAAACAAGATCGACGCCGTGGCGCCGCAATTGCCGGCGCCTGGCGCGTCGAAGCCCGCGCCAAAGGCCGACATCGAAGAGGTGGAAGAGGCCGAACCGGCAGCCAAAGGCAGCAAGCCCGCCGCGTCTCACTGAGCGCCGCCCCGGCGGCACGGCCGCTGCCCTGCCCCTTATTTCGTGTCCAATACGCCGCCGGACTGTATGCGTTATGCATACAGCTTGCCGTGGCAGCTTCCTTTTTCCAAACGACATTCCCATGAACGTTCTCCGATTCGAAGACCTGGTGCGCGAGGGTCGCGTGGCCGGCCAACGCGTGTTCATCCGCGCCGACCTCAACGTGCCGATGGACGACAGCGGCCACATCACCGAAGACACCCGCATCCGCGCCTCCGTGCCTTGCATCGAGGCGGCGCTGAACGCCGGCGCGGCCGTGATGGTCACCTCGCACCTCGGCCGCCCTGTCGAAGGCGAGTTCAAACCGGCCGACTCGCTGGCGCCCGTGGCGCGTCGCCTGAGCGAGCTGCTGGGCCGCCCGGCACCCGTGGTGACCGACTGGGTCGACGGCGTGGCCGTCGTCCCCGGCGAGCTGGTGGTGCTGGAGAACTGCCGCGTCAACCGCGGCGAAAAAAAGAACGACCCGGCGCTGGCGAAGAAGATGGCCGCGCTGTGCGACATCTTCGTCAACGACGCCTTCGGCACCGCGCACCGCGCCGAAGCCTCGACCTACGGCATCGCCGAATACGCCGCCGTGGCCTGCGCCGGCCCGCTGCTGGCGGCTGAAATCGACGCCATCACGCGCGCCTTGGCGCAGCCCAAGCGGCCGCTGGTGGCCATCGTCGCCGGCAGCAAGGTCAGCACCAAGTTGACCATCCTGCGCGCGCTGGCTGACAAGGTCGATCAGCTGATCGTTGGCGGCGGCATTGCCAACACCTTCATGCTGGCAACCGGGTTGCCGATCGGCCGCTCGCTGGCCGAACCCAGCCTGCTCGATGAAGCCCGCGCTGTCATCGACACCATGAAAGCCCGCGGCGCCGCGGTTCCGATTCCCGTTGACGTCGTCACCGCAAAGGCGTTCGCCGCCGATGCGGTGGCCACCGTGCGCGCCGCCGCCGACGTGCAGCCGGATGACCTGATTCTCGACATCGGCCCGCAGACCGCTGCAGCGCTGGCCGCGCAGTTGAAAGCGGCCGGCACCATCGTCTGGAACGGCCCGGTCGGCGTGTTCGAATTCCCGGCGTTCTCGCACGGCACCGAAGTGATTGCACGCGCCATTGCAGATTCCAGCGCCTTCAGCATCGCCGGCGGCGGCGACACGCTGGCGGCCATTGCGAAATATGGCATCGAAAAGGATGTCGGCTACATCTCGACCGGCGGCGGCGCCTTTCTCGAAATGCTCGAAGGCAAGACGCTGCCTGCTCTCGACATCCTGCAGCGTCGCGCCAGCAACAGCCGCTGAACGGGCACCTGCCTTTTTCCAGACCACTTTCTGAAAGCCCTGTCCATGCCCCGTGCCACCAAGATCGTCGCCACGCTCGGCCCTGCCTCCAGTTCACCGCAAACGCTGGCGGCGTTGATTCGCGCGGGCGTTGACGTGGTGCGCCTGAACTTCTCCCATGGCAGCGCGCAAGACCACATCGACCGCGCCACGCTGGTCCGCGAAACCGCGCGTTCAGTTGGCAAGGAGGTGGCCATCATGGCCGACCTGCAGGGCCCAAAAATCCGCGTCGGCCGGTTTGAAGACGGCAAGACGCTGCTTGCCGCCGGCCAGAAATTCGTGCTCGACGGCGACCGCACCGCGCTGGGCGACAACGGCTGCGTGGGGCTTGACTACAAAGAGCTGCCGCGTGACGTCAAAGCTGGTGACACGCTGCTGCTGAACGACGGCCTGATCGAATTGCGGGTGGAGGCGGTGCGTGGCGCGGCGGTGCACACCACGGTGGTGGTGGGCGGCGAGCTGTCGAACAACAAAGGCATCAACAAGGCCGGCGGCGGCCTGACGGCGCCGGCACTGACGGCCAAAGACATGGAGGACATCCGCGTCGCAATGGCCTTCCAGTGCGAATACCTGGCGATCAGCTTTCCGAAAAATTCAACCGACATGGAAATGGCGCGGCAGCTGGCCAACGTGGCCGGCGAGCCGTGGCGGCACCGGCCGGCGCTGATCGCCAAGATCGAGCGCAGCGAGGCGATTCCCGCGCTCGAAAGCATCCTGCGCGCCAGCGACGGCATCATGGTCGCCCGCGGCGACCTGGCGGTGGAAGTCGGCGCCGCCACGGTGCCGGCGCTGCAGAAAAAAATGATCCGCATGGCGCGCGAGATGGACCGCATCGTCATCACCGCCACGCAGATGATGGAGTCGATGATCGTCAACCCGGTGCCGACGCGTGCCGAGGTCTCGGACGTTGCCAACGCGGTGCTCGACGGCACCGACGCCGTGATGCTCAGCGCCGAAACCGCGGCCGGCAAGTACCCGGTCGAGACGGTGCAGATGATGTCGACCATCTGCATCGAAGCCGAACGCGCCGAAGAGATTGCGCTGGACGCGAGTTTCACCAACAAGACCTTCTCGCGCATCGACCAATCGATTGCGATGGGCGCGCTGTTCACCGCCTACCACCTGGGTTGCAAGGCGATCCTGGCGCTCACCGAATCCGGTTCAACCGCGCTGTGGATGAGCCGCCACCAGGCCCATGTACCGATTTACGCGTTGACGTCGCAGCTGCAAAGCCAGCGCAAGATGGCGCTCTACCGCAATGTGCGCCCACTGCTGATGCCCAATTTCAGCGACCGGGACACGGCGTTGGCGCATGCGGAATCGTTGTTGGTCGAACGCGGCGTGCTGCGCTCGGGCGACACCTACGCCATCACCTGCGGCGAGCCCATGGGCTACCCCGGCGGCACCAACATGTTGAAGGTCTGCCGGGTGGCTTGAATCTTTTTTTTGATTTCTTTTTGAACGGGAAAGCGGCGCGCCTGCACACACGGTCAGACGCCCACAAACACACCAACAAGCCCGCTCAAAAGGACTTCCACCATGACCTCGCCGCTGAAAAAACTGCTCCTCGTGACCGCCGCCACCGCCACCGTGTTCACCGCCGTCTCGGCCCGCTCCCAAATGTTTGCTGCCGACGCTGTTGTGGACGATTGCAGCGCAGTGGCTTCATGCGCTGCACCGCAGGCCACGTCTTCCGCCGCACGAACGCTGTACGAAGGCGGCAAACAGTTCTGGCAGCGCGCCGCTTTCGTGCGGGCCGGTTAACCGCACCGAAGTTGACACAGAAACCGCAGTGAACTGCACACGCCTGTCACAAGACGATGCTCTCGCGCAGATCGACATCCTTTGCACGGGCATGCAGAACATCAAGCTTTACCACCACTCGCCAAGAACGCCTGCTTGAAGCGCCTCATCCCCTGGTTGCTCGTGATGAGCCGGATCCTCCTGTCACCGGTTGCGGTCTGGATGGCATTCGAACGGCTGCCTGCCGCCCTCTGGATGAGCCAGTTTGCTTTTGCTGCCCTGTCTGATTGGCTTGATGGAAAGTTGGCACGCCGCTGGGGCACTGCAACACCCGGCTTGCGGCAGGCGGACAGCATTGCCGACATGGTCTACGCGATTGCGATTGCGATCAGCCTTTGGTTCAGCCATCCGGACATCATTTATGCGCATCGCTGGGGCATTGGTCTCGTGATGGCACTGGAGCTGCTTCGCTATCCGCTGGATTGGTGGCGTTTCGGCCGTGGCGCCAGTTACCACGCACTGAGCGCCAAGCTCTTCGGGGTTTCGCTGGTGGTCGCGGTCAGCGCCATCATGATGTTTGACCACGCCGGCCCGTGGCTGTGGATGTCGCTTTTCATCGGTGCCGTCTCTGAACTTGAAGGCATCGCCATTTCGCTGGTTCTTCCCTTCTGGACGCATGACGTCAAGAACATAAAGAGGGCCTTTGAAATTCGCACTCAAATCCGCGCTCAAAGGCCTTGATCACATTCACACGTTCAATTGCGAACGGACCCTGTGCCAGGTGACCTGCACGGAGCCACTGCCCGCCCGCTGGCTGACGCCATCACACCGGCGCACCCACTTTGAAAAACGCCATCGTGCGCACCAGCGCGTCGGTCTGCGCCTGCAGGCTGCCGGCGGCTGCGGCCGACTGTTCGACCAGCGCGGCGTTTTGCTGCGTGGCCGCATCCAGCTGGCTGACGGCGGTGCTGACGACGCCGATGCCTATCGTCTGCTCGCCGCTGGCGTGGCTGATTTCGCTGATCAGGTCGTTGACCCGCGCCACCCGGCTCACGATGTCGGTCATCGTCGAGCCGGCCTGCGCCGCCAGTTGCGCACCGGCCTCCACATGGCCCACGCTGTGGCCGATCAGGCCGTGAATCTCCCGCGCGGCGGTGGCCGAGCGCTGCGCCAGGCTGCGCACTTCGCTGGCCACCACCGCGAACCCGCGGCCTTGTTCGCCAGCGCGGGCCGCTTCCACGGCGGCGTTGAGCGCCAGGATGTTGGTCTGAAAGGCGATGCCGTCAATGACCGAGGTGATGTCGCCAATCTTTTTGGAACTCACGGTGATGGCCTGCATCGTGTCGACCACCTGGCTGACCACCTGGGCGCCGCGCTGCGCAACCTGGCTGGCATCGGCCGCCAGCACGCTGGCCTGGCGCGCGGTGTCGGCGCTGGTTTTGACGGTGCCGCTGAACTCCTCCATCGCAGCCGCCGCCTGTTGCAAGCTCGAGGACTGCTGCTCGGTGCGCACGCTCAAATCCATGTTGCCGCTGGCGATTTCGCGCGAGCCGGTGGCAATCGTGTCGCTGCTGGCGCGCACACTGTCGACCAGCTGGCGCAGGCCGCAGCACATGCGCGCCATGGCGGCCATGACGCTGGTTTCATCGCCCGCACGGACCGCCACCGGCACCGTCAAATCACCTTGCGCCACGGCGTTGGCGATGCGGGCCACTTCGATCGGCTCGCCACCGGTGGCGCGCATCACACTGCGCTGCGCCCACACGCCCAGCAACACGAACAGCCCGGTCGAAGCGAGGAACAACAGCCGCTCCAGCCACGCCATGCGCCGCTGCACGGCTTCGTAATCGGCCAGCGAAGCGTCGGCGAAAGCCGTTGCCGCTTTGACGGTGGCGTCCACACCGGCGCGGTGCTCGGCATACAGCGCATGCGCCTGCTTGAGCGCTTCCAGCGCTGGCGCGTGTGCACCCGCCGCTACGGCTTTCAGCACGCCTTCAGATGATTCGATGAAGTGCTGGGCGGCCGCATGCTGTGGGCCGAACAGTTGCGCCTGCAGGCCGTAAGGCGGGTTGCGCGTCCAGTAATCGACGCGGTCCTGGTACTCCTTGACCAGCCGCTGTCGCTCACTTTGCGCCTGCGCCAGCGGCAGGGTGCCGTCCACCGCCATGCCGAGCACCAGCCGCAGTTCGATCAGGTACATCGGCGGCGGCAGCACATCGGCCGTCACGTCCTTGGCCGTCATGCCGCGTTCGACGGCACGGCCGGTCCAGTTCACGCCCAGGGCCGAGGCGCCTGCCAAAAGGCAGGTGGCCGCCACACCGGCGCCCACCAAGGTGATCAAAATGCTGCGGAGTGTTTTCATTGAAACTGCACAAGGTTAGAAACACAGACGCGCCCCTGCCTGAATTTGGGCGCGCAACCTCGTTTGTTTCGGCGCTGCTTTTGTGAGCTTGAGGGGTTTATCCGCCCGATGCGGTCTCTCAAGCGGCGCCGCTGCGCGTGCTTGCCCACAGCAATTCGCCCGAACGCCCCGGCACGCAGCCAAAGCGCAGCGGCAGCACCGGCAGCCGGGCACGGTCGAGCCCGGCATGCAGCGTGGCCAGCGGCACCAGCGTGTGGCCCTGCGCCGCCCAGCCGGCAAGCAGCGCGTCGAATGCCGGCGCCAGCAAGCCGCCTTCGAGTTCGGCGTGCAGCGTGAAAACATGGTCAGTGCCGCCATGGGCGGTCAATGCCAGGATGTGTTGCGCCACGTTGCGCTCATCGATGCCGTTGTCGCCGATCAACTCGTCCAGCGTCGGCAGCGTGGTCGGCAGCTGAACGTGCGCCAGCGCCCGGCCGTCAACGCTTGGAACATAAGGCCCGTCACCTCGGCCGTCGGATGCATACGGCATACGCCAGTCGTCGATCTGCTGCAGCGCCGCGGCGTTCATCTGCCAGCCGGCGGCGCCGTGGGTGGCCGGCGGCTCGCCAAAAATGTCGATGAAACGCTGGTGCGCGCGCGCCATCTGCTGCTGCGTCCAGGCGACGCCGCGCTGGCGCACGTTGTCTTGCCAGACGACGTGGTCCCAGGTGTGGATGCCGCATTCATGCCCGGCCTGGCGCGCGGTGCGCATGGCGGCTGCGGCTTTGCGGCCGATGTCAGGCGCCGGCAGCAGCACGCCATACATCAGCGTGCGCCAGCCGTAATGCTGCAAGACCGAGGTGCGCGACACCTTGCTCAAAAAACCCGGGCGGAACACCCGGCGCAGCGCCCAGCCGGTGTGGTCCGGCCCCAGGCTGAACAGAAAAGTCGCGCGGGCCTGGTGGCGTGCCAGCAGCGCCAGCAGCCGCGGCACGCCTTCACGCGTGCCGCGCAGCGTGTCGACGTCCACCTTCAGCGCAATCAGCGCCACGGCCGCGGGCTCAGGAAGCCGCTTCGGTCAGGGCGCGTGCTTCAACTACCTTCTGCCGGTACGACTCGAAAATGCGCCGCAGCGAATCGGCCATCGCCACTTTTGGCTGCCAGCCCAGTTCATCGACGGTGGCGCTGATCTTGGGCAGGCGGTTCTGCACGTCCTGGTAGCCCTTGCCATAAAAGTCGCCGGCCGAGGTATCGACGATGCGGGTGCGGCTGGCCGGGCCGGCGTATTCGGGGTAGTCGGCCGCCATCGCCAGCATCATTTCGGCCAGCTCGCGGACCGAGTAATGGTTGGCCGGATTGCCGATGTTGTAGATGCGGCCGCTGGCCACGCCGCCCGGGTTGTCGATGATGCGCATCAGCGCGTCCACGCCGTCACTGATGTCGGCAAAAGCGCGTTTTTGCTGCCCGCCGTCCACCAGCTGGATCGGCTCGCCACGCACGATCTGGCCTAAGAACTGCGTCACCACGCGCGACGAACCTTCCTTGGTCTCGAAGATCGAGTCCAGCCCCGAACCGATCCAGTTGAACGGGCGGAACAGCGTGTAGTTGAGGCCTTGCTCCATGCCGTAGGCGGCGATCACGCGGTCCATCAGCTGCTTGGAGCAGGCGTAAATCCAGCGCGGCTTGTCGATCGGGCCGTAAACCAGCGTCGACGATTCCGGATCGAATTCCGCGTCTTCGCACATGCCGTAGACCTCCGAGGTCGACGGAAACACCAGGTGCTTGCGGTGCTTGACGGCGGCGCGCACGATGGGCAGGTTGGCCTCGAAGTCGAGCTCGAACACGCGCAGCGGCTCGCGCACGTAAGTGGCCGGCGTGGCGATGGCCACCAGCGGCAGGATCACGTCGCACTTCTTGACGTGGTATTCGATCCACTCCTTGTTGATCGTGATGTCGCCTTCGAAAAAATGCATGCGCGGATGGCTCAGCACCTCGGCCAGGCGGTTGGACGACATGTCCATGCCGTACACCTCCCAGTCGGTGGTGTCGAGAATGCGCTGGGTCAGGTGGTGGCCGATGAAGCCGTTGACGCCCAGGATCAAAACTTTTTTCATGGCTGCGGTGCGCGCTGCGAAAGCGTCAAAAAGAAGAAGAAGAAGAAGGTGATGAAAAAAGGGCTTCCAGCGCTGCGGCGTCAACCGGCGCGCTGCCTGCGGACGCGTTGGCGTGCAGCAGGCGGTGCACGTCGATCAGCCCGCCGTCGCCGCAGCGCGCCACGATGCGGTCGCCCAGCACGTGCAGGCCGGGCGCACGGCCGGCCAGCGCGGCAGCGTCTTGCGCAACGCGCGCTGCCGGCGAGCGGCGCGCCGCTGCGACGACCAACCGTTGGCCGGCCACCTCGGTAAAAGCGCCAGGGTAAGGCGGCGCCACGGCGCGGATCAGGTTGTAGACCTGCGCGGCCGGCTGCGCCCAGTCGATGCGGCCGTCCTCGGGCCGCCGCCCGCTGAAATAACGGCCGCGGGCCAGCTCGTTGGGCCGGCGCGGCGCGGTGCCGGCGAGCAGCCCCGGCAGGCTGCGCCACAACACTTGCTCGGCAGCCACGCACACTTTGTCGAAGACTTGGCGCGCGGTGTCGTCCGGCAGGATGGGCACGGCGCTTTGGTCGACGATGGCGCCGGCATCGGGCTTGACCACCATCTCGTGCAGCGTGGCGCCGGTTTCCACCGCGCCGTGCAGCACCGCCCAATTGGTTGGCGCACGCCCGCGGAACTGCGGCAGCAGCGAGCCGTGCAGATTGAACGCGCCGCGCGGCGCCAGCGCCAGCACCGCGGCAGGAATCATCGTGCGGCAGTAGAAAGAAAAAATGAAGTCCGGCTGCGCGCTGGCGACCGCATCGGCCAGCGCATTTGGCGCTAAATCTTCGGCGTACAGCGTGGACAGGCCCAGCTCAGCCGCGGTGTCGGCCACGCGCTGGAACCACAGCGTTTCGCCCGGGTGGTCGCGGTGCGTGATGACCAACGGCACCTCAACGCCCGCAGCCCGCAGCACGCGCAGGCCGCGGTCGCCCACATTGGAGTAAGCGAACACCACCGCTTTCATGACAGCTCCGTGGGCGTGGGTGGCAGCGCCTCCAGCACGGCGCTGATGCGCCAGCGCGGGCGCTGGCGCACCTCTTGCTGGATGCGGCCCACGTACTCGCCCAGCAGCCCGACGCCGAACAGCAGGATGCCGATCAGGAAAAACTGCAACGCGAACAGCGTGAACACGCCTTCCACTTCAGCGCCCCAGACGAAGCGGCGCACCAGCAACAGCAGAAACAGCGCGGCGGAACACAGCGACAGCACGGTGCCCGTGACCGAGAACCACTGCAGCGGCACGGTCGAAAAGCCCGTCACGAGGTCGAAGTTGAGGCGGATCAGCTTGTAGAACGAGTACTTCGACTCCCCCGCGTGGCGCTCTTCATGGGCCACGTCGATCTCGGTCGGTGACGCGGCGAAGGTGTAGGCCAGCGCCGGAATGAAGGTGTTCATCTCGCGGCAGGCGTTCAAGGTGTCGACCAGCGCACGGTCATAAGCGCGCAGCATGCAGCCCTGGTCGGTCATGTGGATGCGGGTGATGCGCTCGCGCAGCGCGTTCATCGCGCGCGAGGCAATCCGCCGGAACGCGGTGTCATGGCGCTGGCGGCGCACCGTGCCGACGTAGTCGTGCCCGGCGCGGATGGCCGCCACCAGCCGCGGGATTTCCTCGGGCGGGTTTTGCAGGTCGGCGTCGAGCGTGATGGCGATGGCGCCGCGCACGCGGCTGAACCCGGCCATCAAGGCCATGTGCTGGCCGAAGTTGCCGTTGAACAGCACCACCCGTGTGACCTGCGGGCGCAGCCGGAACTGTGCGCTCAGCAACTGCGTGGAACGGTCGCGGCTGCCGTCATTGACGAAGATGATTTCGTAGGGCTCGCCCAGGCCGTCGAGCACCGCGTACAGCCGCGCGAACAGCGCCGGCAGCACGTCTTCCTCGTTGTAGACCGGGATGACGACCGAGACGGCGGGCGAGCTGGGTGCAGCGGGCACGGCGGGCACGGCGGGCATAGCGGGCATGGCGGCAACCCCGCCTGTCATGGCAGATGGCGCCGGCAGGCGTCAGCCAGCGCCTGGCAGACGCGGTGCGCATCGGCGTCGTGCATGCCGGTGAACAGCGGCAACGACAGGATGTTGCGGCCCACACGCTCGGCGTGCGGCAGCTGGTCGTCATGCCCGCCCAGCGCGCGGTAATACGTGAACAAGTGCACGGCCGGGTAATGCACGCCGGTGGCAATGCCCACGTCGCGCAGCGCCTGCATCACCGCGGCGCGGCCGCCGCTGCCCGCACGCTCGGGCACCAGCACCTGGAACAAATGCCAATTGCCGACACCGCCGATCACCGTTTCACCCACCTGCGGCCGCGGCGGCAGGACGATGCCCAGCGCTTCAAGCCCGGTTTCGGCCGCAGCCTCGAAATAGGCTTCGGCCAGTGCGGCACGGCGCGCGGTGATGTGCGGCAACACGGCCAACTGGCCCAGGCCGATGGC
>JANXMO010000654.1 GCA_025354615.1 Burkholderiales bacterium
CTCGCCGATCACCGTAACGCCGGGTTGCGGCACCAGTGCCACAACTCTCGATCAAAATCTGCTTGATGCTTCTCAACTCCATCAAGGTATCTCCTGGAATGGCTATCCGAATCTACCCCCGGGCTTCCCGGTTCACATCACTGGTGCCAATATTGGCGGCTCCATGCTCGTGCGCCGCTACCAAACCATCTCTTCGGAACCCTCGCCGGTAATGATCCTTCGGCACCTCTCGGACGGCTGCGCCGTCCCCTCCTGCGAGCACGCACACCACCGCCAGCGCCCGGCTGCTCAAAAAATATCCCAACCGCCGCCTTTACGACACCGAAGCAAGCAGCTACATCACGCTGACGGACATCCGGCAAATGGTGTTGAGCGGGCGCGACTTCATCGTGCGGGACGCCAAAACCGGCGAAGATCTGACACGCAGCATCCTGCTGCAAATCATTCTCGAAGCGGAAACGGCTGGCATGCAGATGTTTTCCGCACGAGCCCTGGCGCAAATCATCCGCTTCCAGGGCCATGCCATGCAGGACGTGATGGGTGCTTACCTCGAGAAGAACCTGCAAAGTTTTACCGACCTGCAAAACCAACTTGCGCAGCAGTCCACCGTGTTGTCACCCGAGCTGTGGGCGCAGTTCCTCAACGGCCAGGCGCCGGCGCTGCAAGGGCTGATGGGCAACTACCTGGAACAATCGAAAAACATGTTCTCGCAGTTGCAGGAACAAATGGTCAAGCAGGCCGGCAGCCTGTTTCCCGTGATGCCCGGCATGGGTTTGCCCAAGCGGTAAAGCGTTTGTTGCCACCTTTGTTCGACTGATACTTGCAACTTCTCCCGCACGGGGTCACGCCCAACGAAGGACACCCTCAATGAATCTGAATGCCTCCATCATCGACCAGCGACTGGCGGGCGTTCAGGACGACATTCGCGAGTGGGCGGCATTTGAATTGAACGTCGCTGATCCGGGCAGGCTCAAGCCGCTCGCCTTTGCTTACCTGTGCGTCAAAACGATGCTGGACCTGGATCCACGGGACGCTTTTGACTGTTTGACCGACGGTGGCGGCGACTTTGGCGTTGATGCCATGCAGGTGAGCGAAGAGGCCGATGGTGAATTCGCGGTAACGCTTTTTCAAGTCAAGTACAAGGCAAAGCTGGATGCTGATGCGAACTTCGAGGAAAACGGCATTCAAGCGCTGGTGAATGCCATTCGCCATATTTTCAACCCGAATGCCGACCTGGGTGCCATCAATGACCGGTTGCGTGCCAAAGTGGAAGAGGCACGCGGCCTGGTGCGAGACGGCTGTATTCCACGTGTGAGAGCGATTGCTTGCAACAACGGGCTGAAGTGGAATGACCAAGCCCAGAAGATGATCGATCTGGCGGCGTTTGGTGACGATCAAGTGACATGGGAGCATGTCAATCATGATGTGTTGATTGGCATTCTTCAACGCCCGAAACAGGTTGATGACACCTTGAGGTTCATAGGCCGTGCAAATGTTGAAGACATGAACTTCAGCCGTGTCTGCATTGGCCGTATGCCCGTTGCCGAGGTGGCTGATTTGATGAGATCACATGGCGACCGGTTGCTTGAAAGAAACATTCGCCGTTACCTCGGGCTTCACGGCAATCGCATCAATGAAGGAATTCAAAAGACACTGCAGTCGGACAGTTCCTCCAACTTCTATTTCTTCAATAACGGGCTGACCCTTGTCTGCACCGACTTTTCATACAACGCATTGCAAAGCAGTGACTACCAAGTGCGTGTGGAAAATCTGCAAATCGTGAATGGTGGCCAGAGTTGTATGACCATTTTGAAGACGGCGAAGCTGCTTGAGTCCCAAGGCAAGTCACTGCCGGGTGACGCCAGTGTGCTGGTTCGCCTGTACAAGCTGCCCAAAGGAAATGAGGACATTGTTTTTCAGATCACCCAGGCCACGAACAGCCAGAATCCGGTCGATCTCAAAGACTTGAAATCAAACGATGCCATTCAGCATCAGCTTGAGACCAGTATCCAATTGCTGGGTTTCACCTACCGACGCAAACGGTTTGATGGGTCACCCAGGCCTGCTGACATCACGGCGGGCGCAGCGGCAGAGGCCATCCTGGCCGTTTGGCGAAATGCCCCGCACCAAGCCAAATTCCTGACCCGGGAGCATTTTGGAAAGCTGTATGTGACCGTCTTTCCGGATACGGTAAACGGAGCGCAAGTTGTACTTGCGGTGCTTGTGTACCGCATTGCCGAGAATCATCGGCGGCGGCCGGTTCAACCCGATCCCCCGCTTGTGCGCTACGCCTCGTGTTTTATTGCCATGCGCATGGGGCAAAGGCTGCTCAAAGACTTGAACCGCCCCCTCAACGATGTCAATCATCTGTGTTTTATACAAGCGCAACAATTGATTGAAGAACGAGGAGAGTCTTATTTCAGAGACTCTGTAAGTGACATTGAAGTCGCACTTAAAAATCTTTACCGTGATGAACAGGTTTCAACCTTGCAGCTCTCCGCCACGTTCAGGCGCGGCGATTTGATTCAAAAATTATTGGCTTTGCCCTTATGACGATGACAACGGACAGAAAAGTGCCACTCGTGGCTTTCGCGAGTCTCGGCTGCCCGAAGGCGCTCACCGACTCTGAGGCCATCCTGACGCGGCTCGACGCTGAGGGTTACCAGACGTCCAAGACCTTTGCCGGCGCTGACTTGGTGATCGTCAACACCTGCGGCTTCATCGACGAGGCGGTACAGGAAAGCCTGGAGGCAATCGGCGAAGCGTTGGCTGAAAACGGCCGCGTCATCGTGACCGGTTGCCTGGGCGCCAAGGCCGGGGCCGACGGCGCCAATCTCGTGCGGCAGCTGCACCCCAGCGTGCTGGCGGTGACCGGACCGCATGCCACGGCGGAGGTGATGGATGCCGTGCACCGGCACGCGCCGCGGCCGCATGACCCGTTCGTTGACCTGGTGCCGGCAGCGGCGCCTCCAGCCAATGGCATCGGCATCAAGTTGACGCCACGCCACTACGCCTATTTGAAAATCAGCGAAGGCTGCAACCACCGCTGCACGTTCTGCATCATCCCCAGCATGCGCGGCGACTTGGTGTCGCGCCCCGTGGGCGACGTGCTGGGCGAGGCGCAGCGGCTGTTTGCTTCGGGTGTCAAGGAGTTGCTGATCATCAGCCAGGAC
>JANXMO010000672.1 GCA_025354615.1 Burkholderiales bacterium
CCGCCACATCCTTGTAGGCCGGCCCGACGATTTTCTTGTCGACCGCGTGGCAGGCCATGCAGTTTTTCTTCGCCGCCAGCGCTGGGTTGGCGGACGCGAACGGGGCGAGAAGGGAAGCGAGCAGCGCAAGGCTGGACAGCACGACAGTTTTCATCACAGGTTTCCAGTCATTCAAACAATAGCCGGTGCGCTACAGTGCATGCGCGGACGACGGGTGGCGCGAGCGAGTCCCCAAGCCCACGTACACAGACACTTAAGGCACACGGTGGAGACAATCTCATGGCAATGGTGATAGTGGGTGTGCTGCTGCTGGTGTTGAAACTGACGGCTGTCAGCGTCGTGGCGCAATGGTCGTGGTGGGCAGTGTTGGCGCCTTTCATGTTGGCCATCGTGTGGTGGCATTGGGCCGACACTTCCGGCTGGACCAAGCGACGTGAGATGGAAAAACTGGACGCCCGCAAGCAGGAACGCCGTGAGAAAAACCTCGTAGCGCTTGGGTTGGACGTCAAATCCCGCCGCAAGCGCTGAGGTTTCTCAAGCACCAGATTTGCGTAAACCGCCGTTTAATCAAACCGATCGAGCACCGCGCCGGCGCTGGCACTCGACGCATTGTGGGCAAACTTGGCCAGCACGCCGCGGGTGTAGCGCGCGGGTGGCGCCCGCCATTCCGCGCCGCGCCGCGTCAGTTCTTCATTGCTCAAGTGCACGTGCAGCGTCAAGGTGTGGGCGTCTATCGTGATCGTGTCGCCTTCGTGGACCAGGGCGATAGCACCGCCGGCATGCGCCTCAGGCGCCACGTGCCCCACCACCATGCCCCAGGTGCCACCTGAAAAACGGCCATCGGTCACCAGGCCGACCGATTCGCCCAAGCCTTGGCCGATCAATGCGCTGGTCGGTGCCAGCATTTCCGGCATGCCGGGTGCGCCCTTGGGGCCCAAATAGCGCAACACCATCACGTCGCCGGCCTTGATTTGTTTGGCCATGATGGCCGCCAGCGCCGACTGCTCATCGTTGAACACCCGGGCCGGGCCGGTCATGACCGGGTTTTTCAGCCCAGTGATCTTGGCCACACAGCCTTCGGGCGACAGGTTGCCTTTCAAAATGGCCAGATGCCCGCTGGCGTACATCGGTTGGCCAATGGGGCGGATGACGTCCTGATCAGCGCGCGGTGTCTCGGGCAGGGCGGCCAGGTTCTCGGCCACTGTTTTGCCGGTGATGGTGAGGCAGTCGCCATGCAGCAGGCCGGCGGCAAGCAGCGTTTTCATCACCTGCGGAATGCCGCCGGCACGGTGCAGGTCGACCGCCAGATAGCGCCCCGACGGCTTCAAATCGCACAACACCGGAATGCGCTTGCGCATGCGCTCGAAGTCGTCGATCGTCCACTCGACCTGCGCCGCATGCGCAATGGCCAGAAAGTGCAGCACGGCATTGGTCGAGCCGCCGGTGGCCATCACGACCGCCACGGCGTTTTCGATCGAGCGGCGGGTCACGATGTCACGTGGCTTCAGATCGCGCTTGACTGCCTCGACCAACACGCGCGCCGCTTCGGTGGTGGCGGCCGTGATTTCGTCTTCTACATTGGCCATCGTCGATGAGAACGGCAGGCTCATGCCCAGCGCCTCGAAAGCCGAGCTCATCGTGTTGGCGGTGTACATGCCGCCGCATGAGCCGCTGCCAGGAATTGCGCGGCGTTCGATCTGGTGGAAGTCTTCTTCACTCATGTTGCCGGCGCTGAACTGGCCAACCGCTTCAAACACGCTGACGATGTTCAAGTCCTGCCCTTTGTAGCGGCCCGGCAAAATGGTGCCACCGTACACATAAATGGCCGGCACGTTGGCGCGCAGCATGCCCATCATGCCGCCGGGCATGTTCTTTTCGCAGCCGCCGACCACCAGCACGCCGTCCAGCCACTGACCGCCGACACAGGTCTCGATGCAGTCGGCAATCACCTCGCGCGAGACCAGGCTGTACTTCATGCCTTCAGTCCCCATCGCCATGCCGTCGGAGATGGTCGGCGTGCCAAAAATCTGCGCGTTGCCGCCCGCCGCTTCAATGCCGGCCACGGCCGCGTCGGCCAGCTTTTGCAGACCGGAATTGCAGGGCGTGATGGTCGAATGCCCGTTGGCAACGCCAATCATCGGTTTCTTGAAGTCGCTTTCTTCATAGCCGAGCGCGTAATACATCGAACGGTTGGGCGCGCGAGCGACGCCTTCGGTGATATTTTTCGAACGGCGGTTGATGCTCATGGTCGGTCGTTTTCCAGCGGTCATACAAGGGCTGATGATGATATCGCCCGCTTATCATCGACGGCTGTTCCCCGTCTTTCCGCCCACCATGCTTGTGCATCCGCAGTTCGATCCGATCGCGCTTCACCTGGGGCCTTTGTCCATCCACTGGTATGGGCTGACTTACCTGGCCGCCTTCGGTCTTTTCCTGTGGCTGGCGGCGCAACGGGTTCGCCAGCCGCAGTTTTCACGCAGCGGCTGGACGCGCAAAGACGTCGAAGACCTGCTGTTTTACGGTGTGATGGGTGTGGTGATCGGCGGGCGGCTCGGCTATGTGCTGTTTTACAAGCCAGGCCACTACCTAGCGCAGCCGCTGGAGATTTTTGCAGTTTGGAAAGGCGGCATGGCTTTTCACGGCGGCCTGCTGGGCGTGTTGGCGGCCATGGGCGTGTTTGCGCTGCAGCGCGGCCGGCATTTCCTTGACGTCACCGATTTGATTGCGCCCTGCGTGCCTGCCGGGCTGGCCTGCGGCCGAGTGGGCAACTTCATCAACGGGGAGCTGTGGGGCCGGCCCGCTGACCCTGGCCTGCCGTGGGCCATGGTGTTCCCGCAGGCGGGTGATGCAGTGGCTCGGCACCCGTCGCAGCTGTACCAGCTGGCGCTTGAGGGCTTGTTGCTGTGGGCGCTGCTGTGGTGGTTCTCTCGCAAAACGCGGC
>JANXMO010000169.1 GCA_025354615.1 Burkholderiales bacterium
ATCGCCCTGCATCAAATTGAGATGGTCTTTTTTGTGCGCCGCGCCAGTCAAAACACTGCCAGCCGGGATGAAGATGGTTCGCGCATACACGCCACCCGCAAGAGCGTGCGTGGTTTGCAGGTCGATTTGTGGAGCTTTGAGCAGATGCGCTTCAAGCCGCTCAATCTGGGCGCGTGTCGGCGCTTTGGGCGCTGGTGCCAGCATCCCTGTATAAGTGACACCGATGGCGTCCATCACGTCACCTTGCGCCCGCTGACACGAAGATTCACAGAGCTGCCAGCCGAAGCAATGGCGCTGATGAAATCGCCCGGCTCCAGCGTGTGGCCCACCAATTCCGGCCAAGTGTACGCCTCACCTATTGCAAATGTCTTTTTGGCCAAGATGTTGGAGGTTGCGGCGGAACCACCGTTGGCCACAATCTTCAATGTCAAGTCAGCAGCCGCCACGCCGTAGCTGGTCAGCTTGTCGAGCATCGTTCGTGCGCCAGTGCTGGTGTAAATCGTGGTTTCCGCGCTGGGTGCTGATGCCGCCTCAAAAAGGCAGGAACTGGTGACGCTCATAATTGGTAGCCCTGTTGTAAATCATTGATTGCTGACCGCAACACTGCAATTTCGGCTTCAAGCGCCTGCACTCGCCCGTCTGGCGGCGTGTCGGCTGGCACGTGGTGCTGCACCGTCGGCAGCAGCGGGTCATCTGGCGGCATAAACGAATTGCCTGCAGGCGTGACAGACAGCGAAGACACCGCCTCCTCAAGCTCGGCGTTGTTCATTGCCGTGAAACTGCCGGCCCGCTGAAATAAGTCCACGCTGATGAACCGATACCATTCGGGGGTGATGAACACTGGCACCCGCTGACCGTCGCTATCCATGTACCCAATCGGCACCCTGGCCGACTGCGGTGTGAGACTGACAACCATTACTTGTAGCCCCCATCGACTGGGTTGAATGGCACTGCGTCGGTACACCGAACCTGCGTCACTCTGTCGCGCGCCTTACCGCAGCGGCTCCACTTCACCCGCTCCTCAAACTTACCGATAGCGCCCACTTCCCGCGTGCGCCAGGCGCCCCAGGTTGCCCCGCCATCGTTGCTGTATCGCATTTGCACTTTGCCGCCCGTGCCGCGATCACAGTCCAGCTCAAAGGTGCCGTACTCCAAACGCTCCCGGCCTGGAACTGCGCTGTCCGGCATGATCCGATCACGGATCAACGTCGCGCCGTCATTCGTGTAGGTGTTGGCGTCCAGGGCGTACAGCTTGCCGTCATCAGCACCAAGCAAGTGCTTGCCGTAGGCATACACGTGGATAGCGCCTCGATCCGGTACCAGCTGCCCACCAACAAATTCGGCCCGCTCATGCCATTGCCTTGAGAACGCGTCATAAACGAGCGTCGTTTCGAGGCCGGGCACTTGAAGAACGTAGAAGCTACTTTTCTCCGACTCATACACGTATGCATAAGCCTGCGATAAGTCCAGGCCAGTCAATCTTTGCTCGATTGCCTGCGTGCTGATCCTCACCGGCTGGTAACCCTGCAGCCTGTTGACCGCGCCCTCACCGCGTGACGACTGCGAGAGCCAGAACACCGAGCCGTCAAGCTTTTGAATCGACCACTCAGACGCTGCGCCTTCTTCAACCACGGCCCCACTGTTGCGCTCGAACACCTCCGTGCTGCCAGTATTCAGCCAAGGCTCCATGCTGTCAGTACCGAACAACAAGACATCCCGATGGTCAACAATCAAGCCCACCAAGTTGTCCGGCGAACCTTCAGCGCTGGCAAAGTCGAGTGAATCAATCTGCGTCGCATCACCAAGCGAAGTCCGGCCGAACTGCTGTGAATCTCGATAGCGAAACAGGATATATTGGTTGATATAGTCCACCCGGCCAGTGCCCGGGTAGTCAAACGCGCTGAAGGTGTTGTCGGCCAGCATCAGCACATAAAGCCGGCTACTGTCAGACACCACGAGCTGCGTGGTGTTCGATGTCATGCCCACAAAGCCCACAGCACCAGCCAGAGTGCCCCGCACCGTTGCGGCACCTGTTGAATCAATCTCGTACAGCGTCGCGCCAAATACAGCGAACAGCCGGCCGTTGACATTGCGCGCACCCCTGGCCGCGCCTGAGAGGGTGGCCCACACCAC
>JANXMO010000016.1 GCA_025354615.1 Burkholderiales bacterium
GTCAACTACGACCCCACCGCCGAGCAAATTGCTGAGATCACCATCATGGCCGCTGGCGAAATGTTGCGCTTTGGGTTGCACCCAAAAGCCGCACTGTTGTCGCACAGCAATTTTGGGTCGAGCAATCATCCTTCAGCCGTCAAGATGCGCGATGCGCTTGCGCTGCTTCAACGCGACGCCCCCTGGTTGGAAGTCGATGGTGAAATGCACGGTGATGCGGCATTGGATGCGACCTATCGCACCCAACTGATGCCGCAAACGACATTGACAGGGGAAGCCAATCTTCTGGTGCTGCCCAATATCGATGCCGCCAATATCGCTTACAACTTGTTAAAAACCACGGCCGGTGGCGGGATTGCGATCGGCCCGGTGCTGCTGGGCGCTGCCAAACCGGTTCACATCCTGACGCCTTCGGCCACCGTGCGTCGCATTGTCAACATGACCGCTTTGACGGTGGCCGATGCCAACGCGGCACGTTAAATAGCTGACAGACAGTAAGGTCATCTGCCTTTTTTAGGCACCTGAATCAGGTGGATTTGCCCCATTTCGAGGCGCCTACTTGAGGTTTTTCTCTCAATTCGGTAACATTATGGTTTCCGAATTCAGGGATTTTCCGTGTTTTTCCCCGGCCGATATCCCGCTTTTTCATTAAGCCGCTGCGCCATCACAGCGCTTCTTGTGATAACCAGTTTTCTCTCTACTGGTATTGCTTCGAGCCGGCCTCTGCCGTTTGCAACTGCCACTGTTGGGCTGAGCAGTTTGCCATTTGAAGGGCAAGCCACTTACCGCTTGATTCAGCAAGGTGGGCCATTCCCTTATTCCAAAGACGGAATTGTATTTGCCAATCGAGAGCGTTTGTTGCCGTCAGAAACCCGCGGTTTTTACAGGGAATACACCGTTCGCACACCGGGTTCTGTCAATCGAGGAGGTCGCCGGATTGTTTGTGGTGGCCGCATTCCAACGAAACCTGAAACTTGTTATTACAGTCAGGATCACTATTCCAGCTTTCAAAAGATCGTCCACTAAAAAGCTTTTTTGATAAAGCCGAAGCTCACTACCGTTTTCCATTTGCAACGCCAGCCGAGACCATAAAAACATCATGGGTGATCGATTTCAATTTACCGACCCGAGGAGGAACGAGACCATGCTTTTGCAGACCGTCCGTCCCAATATTGTTCAATCCATCCGTGCATACCGGGTTGAAGACCTGGCCCAGGCAGCCGTTGGTGCAGATCAGCATTTTTTATATGCCAATCTAATCAACGCCCAATCCAAACAAGAAGTGCTTGACACGATTGCCGAGGCCTTTTTGTTTCCTGCCCATTTTGGCAAAAACATGGATGCGCTGTTCGATTGCATGACCGACTTGGTGCACAAAGCAGGCGTGCAGCCAGGCTTTGTCTTGGTGCTGGAACAGTTGCCCGACAACGCGCGTTTTGACCGCGAAGCGCGTGAGCAGTTACTGGAAGTGTTTCGCGATGCCGCCGATTTTTGGGCTGAACGAAAAATTCCGTTCAGGTGCTTCTATTCTTTTCAGTAGCCCGCTCCCAGGAACAAGGGTCATGGGAGCGGGCGACGGAGATGGCCCAAAGCATTCCAAACAAGCCTGCCAAAGCGGCTGCGAAAACAGCGTCAAACGCTAGTTTTGGAATGAACATGCCGCTGATGAGCAGTGCATTTGATACTGCGATGTGGGTGAACGCTGCTTGATTGACGCTGTAAAACCGTAGCAGTCAATGCAAAAAGCCCGTTTAAAAACGGGCTTTTTTGTGTGCGTTTTCCAAGTTGGACGGTCTTCAAGTTGGTGCAACAACGCTGCGAGCCAAACCAACGTATTCAGCCACCGGCACTTCCTCCGCTCGCCGCTGAAGGTCGAAATTACCACTGAAGTAGCGGCTTTCCAGCCAGCGGCCCAGGGTGGCCCGCAACATTTTGCGCCGTTGAGAAAACGCCACGCTGACGAGTTCGGCCAACAAAGCGGCATCTACCGGCAAAACAGCCGCTTCTTCCAAGGCCAGCGGTTGTAGCCGCACCACCGATGAATCAACGCGGGGCGGCGGCTCGAAAGCGTCAGGTGGCACATTCAGAACGCGTTCGATCGTGCAACGCCACTGCAACATGACGGACAAGCGGCCATAGGCCTTGCTGCCAGGCGCCGCGGCCATGCGGTCGACAACTTCCTTTTGCAGCATGAAGTGCTGGTCAGCCACATACGTCTGGGCCGCCAGCAAATGGAAAAGAATGGGCGTGGAGATGTTGTAAGGCAGGTTGCCGACGAAACGCAATTTTCGTCCTGCCAACGATGGACGCACTGCCAACGCCGCAATGTCAACAGCCAGAACATCTGCTTCAACCACGTCAAGGCCGGCCCGGTGGGTCAGGCGGGCAGCCAAATCACGGTCCAGTTCAATCACGGTCAGCTGGCCACAGCGGGCGAGCAACGGGAAGGTCAAAGCGCCCAGGCCAGGGCCGATTTCGACAAGAGCATCGCCGGGCTGCGGATTGATCGCATCAACGATGGAGTCAATCACGAACCGGTCGGTCAAAAAATGCTGACCAAACCGCTTACGCGCCCGGTGATTCACAAGCGGCCCGCCTCTCGCAGGCTCTCGGCGTCCGTCAAAAACACAAATTCATTGCGGCGCTTCCCGCATTTCCACATAGGCGCGGGCGCGCAATTCGCGGCTCCACTCCGTATAGGCTTCTTCGTATTTTTGTTCGCGCAGCACATTGCGGGCTTGCTCACGCTGCTGTTTTGCATCGAGTGTGATGGTGCGCCGTTCCAGGACCTGAATCAGATGCACGCCAAAACGTGACACCAGCGGCTCGGAAAGACCGCCATTCGGCAGCGCTGCCATCGTGGCCTCGAATTCCGGAACGAACATGCCGGGCGCGGCCCATCCCAAATCACCACCTTGCGCAGCACTGGCGTCTTCGGAATGCTGGCGGGCCAGCTGATCAAAGCGTTTGGTACCGGCCAAAATTTGCTGTTTGAATTCGGCAAGCCGGCGCTGTGCCGCGTCTTGCGACAGCTGAGCCGAAAGACGCAGCAAAATGTGGCGCGCATGCGTTTGCGTCACCATCGAAGCGCTCGTGTCCAGCCGATCGATCAGCTTCAGAATGTGAAAGCCGGCGCCTGTACGCAACAAACTCGGCGCGGCTTGCCCTGGTTGAAGATTGCGAACCTGTTCGACAAACACATCTGGCAGCTTGTCAGCCGCGCGCAGACCGATCTCCCCGCCTTGCAGCTTGTTGCTGTCTTCGGAAACTTCACGGGCAACGGTCGCAAAGTCGTCACCAGCCTTGATACGGGCAAGCGCCGTTTCCGCGCGGGCTTGCTGCTGGGCCACCGTCGCAGCGCTAGCGCCTTCTGACACCGGCACCAGCACCTGCGCGATGTTGTACTGAGCACCACTGCCAGCACTGTTTTTCTCGCGCTGCTGGCGTTCAAGCCAGGCGTCGATTTCACTGTCGTTGATGCGGATGCGGGACTGCACTTCGCGCTCACGCACGCGCTCAATGAGGATTTGATCGCGCAAATTGGTGCGGAAGCGGCCGTAATCGATGTTGTCCGTGCGCAGGCGGTCACGCAACTGCGCTGATGTGAGCTGGTTTTGTGTGGCCACGTTGGCAACCGCTCGGTCGATCTCGGCTTCGTCAACACGCTGGCCGCTATCACGGGCGAAGGTGATTTGCACGCGCTCGTCAATCAGTGTATCCAGGACCTGCCGCCGCAGCTCATCGGCCGGTGGCAACGGGGTGTTGCTGCGCGCTGCGTTTTCACGCACCCGCGTAAGGCGTTGTTCGAGTTCGCCTGCCGTCACCAGCTCCTGGTTGACCACTGCAATGATGTAGTCGCCCGACGGGCGTGCCGCCGCCGCTCGTGCCGCTGCTGTCTGTGCAAAAGCCGGCGGCAAGAACACGGGGGACGACGACAACCCCATCGCCAGCCAGCAGGCGGCGGCGGCCCATGAAGCCCGTGGTGCAGGCGTAGCTCGCCGCCGGCAGAAAGGTCGACGCACCTGGCGCGGCAAAAAAATCGAATCGGTCATGGCGTCGTGGTGAGCGCAGGGGAAGCAGCTTCGCGCAACAGGCGGTAGCCGGAGATATTGTCCTTCAAGACCTGCAAGGGGTTGGACCCAAGGCGCGAGAGACCGACCAACTCAAGTTGAAACAGCAGCCGGGTGGTAGCTTCACTGCGGCCGGTGGACAGGCGCTCAGCCACAATACGGCCAATCCAGCAGCCAGCGTCGTATTCAAGACCAAATAGCGAATCATTGACGCGCGTGTCACGCAGACTGTAATTTATCCGGCCCACACCGTACCAAGTGCCATGGCATTCACCCCTTGGCGCAGCCGCCGGCGCGTTCAAGATCGGCAAGGGGCCGGCAATCGGCCACTGCCAACCCAATTCCAACTGCTCGCTCAGCCCCCGTGCCAGCCGGTATGCCGCACTGACCGTGCGATAAGGCCCTGGTGAATACCGCGTGCTGACCACCGAGCGCACGATACGGCTGCTGTCAGGGTTGTACTGCACGGCGGCGTCCAAGGTCCAGCGGGGCACCAGGGTGGAAGAACCCAGTAGCAATACATCTGAAAAACGCTGTTTCAGCGGCTGGCCGTCGGGTGTGATCAGCTGGTCACGCAGCAAGTAGCGTTGGGCCATGCCCAGGCGCAACGTTTCCGCGCCGCTGATGGGGTCCAGCAGCCGCGTGACAGCGCCCATCGTCACCTGATGTGCATCTTGCACGCGATCGATGCCGGAAAAAGCGTTTTCCGAAAAAAGCGATTCAAAGTTAAATTCTTTGGTTGCCGAGTCAAAATTCAATGTCGCCGGCTGGGCATGGAAAGGGGTGTTGACGTACAGAATCCGCGGCTCAAGTGTCTGGCGCATCGCGCGGCCGAACCAACTTGTCTCGCGCTCCAACACCCAGGCGCTGTCAACGCTCAACGTGGGCACCAGCCGTGCAAAGTGCCGCCGGCCGTCTGGTAACGGCGCATCCAATGCATAGGAAGCCGCATTGAAAGTCAGCTGCGGCGTTAAACGCCATCCAGGGCGGCTCCACGGGCGGCTGAGGCTTGCCACCATATGTTGGCGGCTGGCCGTCAGGCGCGGCGAACCGTCCGCCAGCAGCGGCGTCCCAGCCGGATTGGTAAAGCGATTGAACTCAATTTCCGCCGCCGCTTCGAAGCCGGCGCCTAGCGGTTGCGAGGTGCGCGCGCCGATTTGCGGCATGCGTTCATAAGGTGTGTCAATGACGCTGTCTGTGTTTTGCAGCACCTGCCAACGCAGTGCGCGGGCGTAACCGGTCCACTCGCCCAATGGGCGGCTGGTTTGAACATCGCTCAACAACAGCCGCGGCGTCAGTGTCGGCAAGTCACGCGGGAAATCTTTCCAATAGGCGTTGTCCGATACTTTCAAGACGCGGGCGGCAACGGTGGTCTCATGCGGCAGTTCTGCGTCATGCTGCATGACCAGCGCATAACGGCTGCGCCCGAGTGTGCGGTCATTCGGCAAGGCATCGAGCCGCATTGCGCCGCTGAAAAGCGGTTCAAGATAGCGGAACTCTGCGTTGGCGCCAGCGCCGCGCCGTGCGCTGAACGTGGGCGTGAACGTGGCGTCGCGGTTCGCCGCCATGTTCCAGTACCAGGGCACCGCCATTTGGAAACCACTGCGGCTGTCAACCCCTATCAATGGCGGCAGCCAGCCTGATTTTCGCTCTTCGGTCAGCGGAAAACTCAAATGCGGCGCGGCCAATATGGGAACGCCGAGAAAGCGCAGCACCGCGCCTTCTGCCACGCCTTCGTTGTCATCAAGGTTAAGTCGCACTTGCTGGGCACTGAGCAGCCAGGCCGGGCCGCCACTGCCATCAGACGGGCAACTGCTGTAGGTGGCGGCAGTGGCCAGCGCGCGCTGCTCACCCAGAAAATCAATGCGCTGCGCATGGCCGCCAGCGCGCATGCGGCCGAAGTAATAAGTGGGTTCGAGAAAATAGCCTTCGAAGCGGTCCAATTTCAGGCGCAATTCAGGACCACTGTAACGATTGCCATCGTTGTCGATTTGCACTTGGCCGTGGGCGTGCGCTACACCCTCAACCACATCGTAGGCGACCTCATCCGCACGAATCGACAAGCTGCCACGGCGAAGTTCGACATCGCCCTGTGCCGAAATATCAAGGTCCGGCCGACCCTGTACTTCCTGGGCTTGAAGGACGAGCGGCCAGCGGCGCGCTTTGTCGGCCGCGCCAGCGGGCGTCAGCACTCGCGTCAGCCGCAAAGTGGGAGCGACGGCTGTCGAAGATGCGCTGTCGCTGGTTTGGGCTTTCAACGAACCCGTCAACGCCGCCAACGCAGCGGCCCCTGCGACCCAATACCGAGCGTGCGCCACAGGCATTGCTCGCCGAGCAAAAACAGCGCGAAGGTGAAAAAGGCGAGGCAAGTGGGAAAGGGGGCAGTCCGGCCGGGCAAAAACAGTCGGATAGGCAGGCAAACGGACAAGTCAGCAAAAGCTGCTTTGTAGAATCGAGATTATCCATGAGGGCTTGCCTCGGGTTCGTTTACCGCCTTTTGCATTGCTGAGCGCTTTATGTCCTTTGCGGCTCCACCTGTTTTGCCGGTTATTGAGTGGGAAAGTCCGGCGCGGCATCGTGCGTTTGACAGTTGGCTAAACGGATTGGCATGTCGCCATGGTCTGCGCCCTGCGAGTCTGCGGCCTGCCTCGGCTGACGCCAGCTTTCGTCGCTACTTTCGCATCGACGGCAACAGCAACAGCTATATCGTGATGGATGCACCGCCTCCGCAGGAAGACGTGCGGCCGTTCATCCAAATGGCAACGCGTTTGGCCGACGCCAGTCTGGCGGCGCCTCGTGTGCTGGAAGCCGACACGGACCACGGCTTTTTGTTGTTGAGCGACTTGGGTACACGGCTGCTGCTCAGCGAATTGCAGCAGCCCTTGTCTGCGGCCGGTTCAGCCTCTGGCAACGAAACTTTGATGCGCAGTGCCTTGACATTGCTCGTGACGTGGCAGACACGCCTGGCCACCACTGGCCTGCCGATTTTTGATGAAGCCTTGCTGCGCCATGAACTGGCTTTATTCCCGCAGTGGTGTGTCAAGCATGAGTTCGGTGTTGACTGGGACAACGCGCAGCAATCTCAATGGGCGGCGGTGTGCGACGCTCTGGTGGCAAACGCATTGGCACAGCCGCGCATTGCGGTGCACCGGGATTACATGCCACGCAATTTGATGGTGATGGACCACTCGGACGGGCTGGCGCCGGTTTTGGCGCTTCTCGACTTCCAGGATGCAGTAAGCGGGCCGATTGCTTACGACGTCGCCTCGTTGCTGCGCGATGCGTTTATCAGCTGGGAAGAAGCGCAGGAACTGGATTGGGCTGTACGCTACTGGCAACAGGCGCGCGAGGCAAAGTTGCCAGTGCCTCAAGACTTTGGGGATTTTTGGCGTCAGCTCGAATGGACAGGTTTGCAGCGGCACTTGAAGGTACTGGGAATTTTTTGCCGCCTCAAACACCGCGACGGCAAGCCACACTACAGCGCCGATCTCCCGCGCTTTTTTACTTATGCGCATAAAGTTGCATGTCGCTACCAGGGTTTGGGGCCGCTGGCCCGGCTTTTGGAGCCGCTCATGGGCGCGACGCGGAACGATGTTTTCTATTGAATGTCTGCTGAAGTGACAGCGCAAACATTTGTTTCAATCGAACGTCAACCATCAAAAGGCGGGCGGCGTTGTGGCAGCAGGTCTGACCAAATGGCGGGCTGGCTCAGAGATTCGAGCACTCCAGAATCCAGTTTACGGAACCCTTAACATGATCAAGTCATTCACCATTGCCGCGTTGCTGTCGGCTGTTGCTGCTGTTTCTTTTGCTGCTACCCCTGCTGCTTCTTCAGCAGCGCCGATGATGAACGCCCCAATGGCGTCTGATTCGATGGCATCTGCTTCAGCACCGGCCAAAAAGGCGCACGCCAAGCACCACGCTAAAAAGACCAAAGCTGACAAAGCAGCCATGGCCGCTTCAGAAGCCAAGTAATCGCAAAACGTTTCAAAAAAGACCGGGTTTTTACCCGGTCTTTTTTTTATGGCTGCATTTTTTAAATCAATATCAGCAAGAAATTTCGTTTGGCTACTGGCCCTATTCTTTTTGACGTTTATATTTGGCTTTGAAAAAGTTTTTTGTTGTGATGCACTTTTTGCAAAGGCTTGGTATGAGCGCGATTCGATCATTGGTACTGCTTGTCTTGTCAGCTCTGCTGGTAGCAGGATGTGGCGGCAATGACCCTGACGTTCCCGGAAGTGTTGCAACCAGCGGCGCGCCCACAGCCAAAGGCAATTTCACAGCGGTGGTGTCTTTTGGCGATAGTTTGAGTGACATAGGCGTTTATGCGCCAGTCACTTCATTGGCAGGCAACGGTCAGCCCCCCTACTTCGGCGGCAAATTCACGGTCAACGGAGCAGGCGGCACGGTTTGGGTCGAGAACATTGCGGCCAGCTTGGGCGTTTTGATCACACCTGCGGAACTGGGATTTGCGGGCACTTCCGTTGCGTGTCCCGCGGCGGCAAATTCAGCGCTGGCAAGTTCGTGCACCGGCTATAGCGAGGGTGGTTCACGTGTGACCAACCCGAACGGCATTGGCAAAGCCGAAGGTGCGTTGACGGTGCCCATGGTGACGCAGATGGACAGGCACCTGGCCCGCTTCGGCGGCTTCAAAGCCAGCGATCTGGTGTTGGTTTACGGTGGCAACAATGACGTCATCACCCAGTTCAGTGTATTTGCCACCGCAGCGGCGCAAATTCAAACGCAGGCAATCGCAGGCCAGCTGACGTCAAACCAGGCCCAAACAGCTTTGTTCGCGGCGCAGACCGCTGCACAAAATGAAATGAAAAAAGCGGCGCAGGAACTGGCCCGCTATGTGCGAACAAAAATTGTGGCCAACGGCGGCAAATACGTTGCGGTCATGACGTTGAGCAATATCGTCGATACGCCGTTTGGCAATTCGCTGCCGGCCAGCGTGCGCCCCACACTGACCCAGTTGTCGCAAGTTTTCAACCTATGGCTGCGAGATGGTTTGGCGAATCAGCCGGTTCAGATTGTGGATATGTACGCCATTTTCAAAGAAGGCTATGCCAACCCAGCTCGATACGGTTTAGTGAACATCACCGGCGTGGCTTGTGACCCGGTCAAAATCGACACGCTGACAGCGGGGCTGGTGACCGATGGCTCGTCGCTGTTTTGCAATGGCACGGTGGGCGCGCCCTACAACGGTTTGAGCAGTACAGCAAATGCGCAGACATGGTTGTTTGCAGACAGCATTCATCCAACCCCGGGTGGCCACAAAGTCATCAGCGACGCTGTGACGCTGCAGCTCAAGGCGTTTGGGTGGCTTTGAAAAGCCTGGCGGTTGAATGCTCTTTCTTTTCGAGGAATCTTCTATGAATTCCCTGGCTCGTTCACTTGTTTTTGCAAGCTTTGCAACGGTTGGCGCTTGTACGGCCGTACAGGCGCAAAGTCAGAATATCGTCAAGCTGGGCGCTTCACGCTACACGACGCATTCTTCAACCAGTGGCATCAATGGCATTGGCGTACCCGCCGGAGCGGATGCCACGACCAGCGATGCAACCACCGTCATCCTCACTTATGAACGGCTGTTAACTCCGAATTTAGGTGCGGAGTTGGTCTTGGGCATTCCACCGCGCATCAAAGCCAAGGCCACCGGCAGCATTGCCTTCCTCGGTGACGACGTGCTGTCGGCACGCAATGCAACGCCAACGCTTTTCTTGAATTACCACTTCGGTGCGCCAGGTGATGTTTGGCGCCCATACTTTGGGGCGGGCTGGAATTACACACGTTTCGTTGGCGTCCGTTCCAGTCTGGCGCCTGACGTCAAAATGAGTGACTCCAATGGCTGGGCGGCGCAGGCCGGCATTGCTTATGCGCTGTCGCCTCAATGGGGCGTGTTTGCAAGCGTTGCCAGGCTGGACGTGAAAAGCAAGATAGTCGCCTCAGGCAGCACCGTTTTGACCACCACCGTTGATTTCAAACCCGTGGTCTACAGCTTCGGCGCTTCCTACGAATTCTGAGAACCGCCAGCGGGTAGCGCAGCAACGGCGGCGTACAGTGCCGCCTGCTGTCTTGAAGCGGTGCCCGTTTGCCAATGAATGTGTTGTCGTCTTCGCCACCCCGCATTTCCCGCCCCAGTATCAGCTGCGTGGTGCCGGCTTTCAATGAAGCCAAGAATCTGCAACTTCTGCTGACGCAGCTCACGGCCCAGTTGGCGGCTTTGAGTGACAAGTGGGAGGTGCTGCTCGTTGACGACGGCAGTATCGATGCAACGCCGCTGGCCGTATTGAACTGGACGAGCGGCAACGACGCCGTTCATTCCGGTGTGCGTTACGTGCGGCTGTCCCGCAATTTCGGCAAAGAGGCCGCGTTGACGGCGGGCATCGACCGCGCCCGTGGCCAGGTGGTGTTGCTGATGGACGCTGACTTGCAGCACCCTGCCGCATTGTTGCCGCAAATGCTGGCCGCCTGGCAACGCGGTGCCGACATGGTGTGCGCCGCGCGCAGTTCGCGCAGCGATGAAACGCTGCTCAAACGCATCGGCACCCGCTTGTTTTACCGGCTTGTCAACAGCAACACGGCGGTGCCCATTCCGGTGGACGCAGGCGACTTCAGGCTGATGGACCGGCGGGTGGTTGATGCATTGAAAATGCTGCCGGAGCGCAACCGCTTCATGAAAGGTTTGTACGCCTGGGTTGGGTTCCGCACCGAAGTCGTGCCCTACATGCCGGCCGACCGGCATGCCGGCCACAGCCATTTTTCGATCAGGCGGCTGGCCAAACTTGCCTTTACCGGTGTCACAGCGTTCACCAACCTGCCATTGCGGCTATGGAGCGCTGTTGGCGCCTTGATTGCGCTGGCGTCGATATTGTTTGCCGTTTGGATTGTCATCGACCATGTCGTTTATGGACACCACATTCCTGGCTGGGCGACGCTGGTCACGGGCATGGCGCTGTTCAGCGGCCTGCAGCTGTTGTCGATCGGCATTTTGGGCGAGTACATCGGGCGTATTTTTGACGAGGTCAAACAGCGGCCGGTCTACATCGTCGGCAGTGACAGCGGCGAAGGCTGGGGCAGCGCGCGGCGTTTTGTTCCGACGGAGACAGCGGCCGTTGAGTGAGTTCGCCGCGACGCAAAAGCGCTTGCTGACGGTTTGCGCCGATGATTTCGGACCGTCGCCCGCCACGGCGCGGGTCATCTTGTCGCTGGCCCAAGCCGGGCGGCTGAACGCTGTTTCGTGCATCACCAACCTGCCCGGCTGGGCTGCACAAGCAGCGCTGCTGCGGGACGCGCCGCACACGCTTCAGTGTGGCTTGCACTTCAATTTGACCGAAGGCGTGCCCTTGTCGCACGCGCTCGCTCGCCATTGGCGCCGCATGCCAGCGCTGCCGGTGTTGATGGCCGCCGCCGGGTTGCGCTGTTTGCCGCTGGCTGCGTTGGCTGACGAATTGACGGCCCAGCTGGACGCTTTTCACCACGCCACGGGCCAGCTGCCCACACATGTGGACGGCCATCAGCACGTGCACCACCTGCCGGGCATTCGCTCACTGTTGCTGCGCGCGCTGGGCTCGCTGCCGCAACCCGTGGCGGTGCGCAACACCGCGCGCATGCCTGGCCCGGGATACGGCGTGAAACGCCAGCTGATCATGCACAGCGGCGGCGTTGCACTGCGGGCGGCGTTGCGCCTTCACCGTATCGACCACAATTTTTGCCTGCTCGGCGCCTACGATTTCAAGGCGGCTGATTACCGGCGGCTGATGCAGGGCTGGCTGCGCCGGCTGCCAGCCCAAGGCGGCCTGCTGTTTTGCCACCCGGGCGGGTTGGATGATGACGGCGGTTTGACAGCAGGCACCGACCCGATTGCCACCGCTCGGGTACGGGAAGCGGCTTACTTTGGCAGCGCAGCGTTCACTGAAGACTTGGCGCAAGCCGGCGTGCGGCTGGCGCCGGCCTGGCGTGTAGACGATGGAACTTTCAGCGGAAAGTCCAGTGCCGGT
>JANXMO010000067.1 GCA_025354615.1 Burkholderiales bacterium
CTTCCTCAATTGGCAGCAGGACCCGCAGTCGAACTACCTGGCGCGGCTGGTGTTCCCGGAAAAGACGACTGAGTTCCGCATCGAAATCGACTTGGTGGTCGAAATGTCGGTGCTCAACCCGTTCGACTTTTTCCTTGAGCCTTCAGCCGCGCAATTTCCGTTTGTTTACGACAAAGAGCTGGCCGGTGAATTGGCGCCCTATCTTGTCAAAAGCGAGTTGACCCCCGCGCTGACGGCCTACATCGCCACTGTGCCCAGAGGCCCGGCGCCGACCAACGACTGGATCGTGGCCGTCAACCAGCAGCTGCAAAAACACATCAGCTACCTGATCCGCATGGAGCCGGGCGTGCAAACGCCCGAGGAAACGCTGACCAACGCTTCGGGCTCGTGCCGTGACACCGCCTGGCTGCTGGTGCAAATCCTGCGCCACCTGGGCCTAGCGGCGCGCTTCGTGTCAGGCTATTTGATCCAGCTCAAGAGCGATGTGAAGTCCATCGACGGCCCGAGCGGCACAGAGATCGATTTCACCGACCTGCACGCCTGGTGCGAGGTGTTTTTGCCCGGCGCCGGCTGGATCGGGCTCGATCCCACCTCTGGCCTGCTGGCCGGCGAAGGCCATATTCCGCTGGCGTGTTCGCCCGAGCCGTCATCGGCCGCGCCGGTCAGCGGCGCGATTGACGAATGCGAAACGACTTTCGAGCACACGATGAGCGTGAGTCGTATCTGGGAGGCGCCGCGCGTCACGCTGCCTTATACGGATGAACAATGGGCCGCCATCGACGCGTTGGGCCATGTCGTTGACGCCGACCTGCAAGGCCACGACGTGCGGCTGACCCAAGGCGGGGAACCGACCTTTGTTGCGGTGGACGACCGCGATGGCGCCGAGTGGAACACCGAAGCGCTGGGCCCGACCAAGCGGCCGCTGAGCGCCGAGCTGATGCACAAGCTGCGCCTCAAATATGGCGAAGGCGGCCTGCTGCACTGCGGCCAGGGGAAGTGGTACCCCGGCGAGCAGCTGCCGCGCTGGTCGCTGAATTTGTTCTGGCGCAAGGACAAGGAACCGGTGTGGCAACGCCCCGAGCTGCTCGCCAGCGAGCGCGACGACCACGGCGCGACAGAAGCACACGCCCGCCAGTTCCTTGCCGGCGTGGCGCAACGACTTGGGCTTGATGACGCCCACCTGTTCGCGGCGTTCGAAGACGTCTGGTACTACCTGTGGCGCGAACGCAAACTGCCCGTCAATGTCGACCCGTTCGACGCCCGCCTGGCCGACCCGCTGGAGCGTGACCGGCTGCGCAAGGTATTCACCCAGGGGCTCGACCACACGGTAGGCCACGTGCTGCCGGTGGCGCGCAACGTTGGCGCATCCGGTTCGCGCTGGCGCACCGGGCCGTGGTTTTTACGAACCGAACGCTGCTACCTGATTCCTGGCGACTCGGCGATGGGCTACCGCCTGCCGCTGGACTCGCAGCCTTGGGCGAAAGACGCCGATTTGCCGTGGATCCACCCGCCTGACCAGACCCAGCCGTTCGCGCCACTGCCGCCTTACCAGCGGCTGCGGTATGCGCTGGGCAGTGATGAGCAGGGCGTTGCCGGGCAACCGATCCCACCGGCGGTGAGCACAGCACCTGCGTCTGCACCTGCGTCTGCATTCGCTGCAGCGCTGGCCGCCCCGGGAACCGCGCACACGGTGCCGTCAGCTTTCGAATCGGCGGGCGGCATCATCCGCACTGCCATGTCGGCCGAGCCGCGCGATGGCCGGCTCTACATTTTCATGCCGCCGATGGTGGCGCTCGAGGACTACCTGGAGCTGGTGGCCGCGGTGGAAGACACCGCCGCCGAAATGCAACTGCCGGTGGTGCTGGAAGGCTATGAGCCGCCGAAGGACCCGCGCCTGGCGGTGCTGCGCGTTACGCCCGACCCGGGCGTGATCGAGGTCAACATCCACCCGGCGCACAGCTGGGGCGAGCTGGTCGACCAGACCACGCATCTTTACCAAAGTGCGCATGAAACCCGCTTGTCGAGCGAAAAATTCATGCTTGACGGGCGCCACACCGGCACCGGCGGCGGCAACCACTTCGTGCTGGGCGGCGCCACCGTGACCGACTCCCCGTTCCTGCGCCGGCCCGATTTGCTGGCCAGCATGGTCGCTTACTGGCACAACCATCCGGCGCTGAGCTATCTGTTTTCAGGCTTGTTCGTCGGCCCGACCAGCCAGGCACCGCGTGTCGATGAAGCCCGCAACGACTCGGTTTATGAAATCGAAATCGCGTTTGCGGAACTGCAACGCGCAACCGCCCGCCATGGCGACCATTGCCCGCCGTGGCTGGTCGACCGGCTGCTGCGCAATCTGTTGATCGACGTGTCCGGCAACACCCACCGCGCCG
>JANXMO010000124.1 GCA_025354615.1 Burkholderiales bacterium
ATGACAACGTGGTGGACGCCGATTTCAAGGAAGTCAAAGACAAAAGATAAGTATTTCAAAGGCAAGGGTATGCCGGCTGTTGATCAAGGCCGGCAGGCCTTCCTGCTTGCCGCGTCAGGGCAGATGGCCGCCAGCCGAAGCCCGGCGCGGCCTGTTTTTTTATCAGAGATTCGATGAACAGGTGAGTTGATGGCCAAGCGTGATTACTACGACGTCCTGGGTTTGCCCCGCAATGCCACGGAAGACGACATCAAGAAGGCCTACCGCAAGCTGGCAATGAAGCACCACCCTGACCGCAACCAGGGAGAACAAGCCAAGAAAGCCGAGGAAAAGTTCAAGGAAGCCAAAGAGGCTTACGAGATGCTGTCGGATGCGGCCAAGCGGGCCGCTTATGACCAGCACGGCCATGCCGGCGTTGACCCCAACATGGGCGGTTTTCGCCCGGGCGGGCCGGGTGCTGAAGGCATGGGCGGTTTTGCCGAAGCTTTTGGCGACATTTTTGGCGACATCTTCGGTGGTGCAGGCCAGCGGCGCGGTGGCAGCGCTGGGCAGCAGGTGTATCGCGGCAACGACCTCTCTTATGCGATGGAAATTTCGCTGGAAGAAGCGGCTGCGGGCAAAGAATCACAAATTCGTATTCCCAGCTGGGAAAACTGCGAAACCTGCCATGGCAGCGGCGCCAAACCCGGCACCACGCCCAAAGTGTGCAGCACCTGCAGCGGCTCAGGCCAAGTGACGATGCGGCAAGGCTTTTTCAGCATCCAGCAAACCTGCCCGCATTGCCGCGGCACAGGCAAGATCGTTCCTGAGCCATGCACCACGTGCGCCGGCCAAGGCCGCATCAAAAAGAACAAGACGCTGGAAGTCAAGATTCCGGGCGGCATCAACGAGGGCATGCGCATCCGCTCTGCCGGCAACGGCGAACCGGGCACCAATGGCGGCCCGCCTGGCGACTTGTACATCGAGATCCGCATCAAGCCGCACAGCATTTTCGAGCGTGATGGCGACGACCTGCATTGCGGCGTGCCGGTGAGCATGATCACCGCTGCGCTTGGCGG
>JANXMO010000168.1 GCA_025354615.1 Burkholderiales bacterium
GTGGCCGACCTGTCGGGCGCTGATTTTTTCTGCCGCCCATCGTGCCGCGGGCAAGGTGTCAAAGGTGGCGTGATGGGCATCAAGGGGCCGGGATGAGCCGTATTGCTGGCGTTTTCGCCGCGTTGCAGGCGGCCGGCCGCAAGGCCTTGATTCCGTACGTGATGGCGGGTGACCCGTATGCGGACGCCACTGTTGACATCCTGCAGGCACTGGCCGCCGCCGGGGCCGACGTGATCGAGCTCGGCGTGCCATTTTCAGACCCGATGGCGGACGGACCGGTGATTCAAAAAGCCGCTGAACGGGCGCTCGCCAAAGGCATCGGCTTGGCGCAGGTGATGGAAGACGTTCGTCGTTTCCGTCAAACCGATCAGCGAACACCGGTCGTGATGATGGGTTATGCCAACCCCATCGAACGCTACGGCATGCGGCGTTTTGTTGCCGATGCCGCCGCCGCCGGGGTGGACGGCGTTTTGGTGGTCGACTACCCGCCTGAAGAATGCGAAGCGTTTGCCGCGGAATTGCACCGGCACCAGTTGGACCCCATTTTTTTGCTGGCGCCCACATCGACCGAGCAGCGCATGAAAAGCGTTGGCCGCATTGCCACCGGCTACGTCTACTACGTTTCGCTCAACGGCGTGACGGGTGCTGGCCACCTGGATGTGGCCGCAGTGGCCGCCATGGTGCCGCGCATCAAGGCCCATGTTCAGGTGCCGGTCGGCGTGGGTTTTGGCATCCGCGATGCGGTCAGTGCCAAAGCGGTGGCCGCCGTGTCTGACGCGGTGGTGATCGGCTCCGCCCTGGTGCGGGTAATGGAAGTTGAATCGCGGAACCATGTGGCCGCCGCCGCCGGGCGTTTCATCGCCGGCATCCGCACGGCCCTCGATACACCTTGAAGGAGTTGACCCATGAGTTGGCTTGAAAAACTGCTGCCGCCCAAGATACAGCACACCGAACGCACCGACCGCCGCAGTGTGCCCGAAGGGCTGTGGGTCAAATGCCCAGCTTGCGAAACTGTGCTCTACAAAAGCGATCTGCAACAGAACATCAATGTCTGCCCCAAATGCAGTCATCACCATCGCATGAGTGCCCGGGCCCGGCTGGATGCATTTCTGGATGTCGAAGGCCGCTATGAAATTGGCCAGGAAGTGATGTCGGTCGACGCGCTCAAGTTCAAAGACAGCAAAAAATACGCGGAGCGCCTCAAAACGGCGTTGGAAACGACGGGTGAAACCGATGCATTGGTGGTGATGGGCGGCGCCTTGCACACCATTCCCGTGATTGCCGCGTGTTTTGAATTCGAGTTCATGGGTGGGTCGATGGGCTCGGTGGTCGGCGAGCGCTTTGTGCGCGGTGTTGAGGCCGCTTGCGAGCAGCGCACGCCCTTCATCAGCTTTACAGCCACCGGCGGCGCGCGAATGCAGGAAGGTTTGCTCAGCCTGATGCAAATGGCCAAAACCAACGCCTCGCTGACACGGCTGGCCAAGGCCCGTTTGCCGTACATCAGCGTGCTGACCGACCCCACGATGGGCGGCGTTTCGGCCAGTTTCGCTTTCATGGGCGACGTGGTGGTGGCCGAGCCGCGGGCGTTGATCGGCTTTGCCGGCCCGCGGGTGATCGAGAACACGGTGCGCGAAAAACTGCCCGAGGGCTTTCAGCGCTCTGAATTTCTGCTGCAAAAAGGCGCCATCGACATGATCACCGACCGCCGAGCGCTGCGTCAAACCATCTCTTCGGCGCTGGCCATTTTGCTGCGCCAAAGCGCCGACGCGGTGGCTTGAACCTCATGCCCACCGACGGTTGCTGATGTCCGCATTGCCCACCACATTGGCCGACTGGCTGGCGCGTTGCGAACAGCAACACCCGAAGGAAATCGACCTCACGCTGGAGCGGGTTGCCGCCGTGGCGGCGCGGCTCGACATCCGCTTCAAAGCCGCCGTCATCAGCGTGGCCGGCACCAACGGCAAAGGGTCGACCTGCGCCATGCTGGAAGCCATCGCGCTGCAAGCCGGCTACCGGGTCGGGCTGTATGCCAAGCCGCACTTGGTGCATTTCGAAGAACGCTGCCGTCTTCAAGGCGCAAGCGCGCCGGCCGCGGCGTTGCTGCCTCACTTTGAAGCGGTGGAGGCCGCAAGAGGCACCACGACGCTGACGTACTTCGAGTTCACCACTTTGGCGATTGCGCGTCTGCTGTCACAGGCCGAGCTTGATCTGGTCATCTTGGAAGTAGGCCTGGGCGGCCGGCTGGATGCTGTCAATGTGTTCGACGCGGATTGCGCGGTGATCACCAGCATCGACATCGATCACACCGAATACCTCGGTCCCGATCGCGAAAGCATTGGCCGCGAAAAAGCCGGCATCCTGCGCGCCGGCCGCCCTGCGGTGGTCAGCGACCCGCTGCCGCCGGCCAGCATCGCGGCGCATGCACAAGCGCTGGGCGTTGACGTCTTGCAGCTTGGCAGGGATTTCAACTGCACGGGCGATGCCCAGCAGTGGTCTTGGTCCGGCCGGCACAAGCGCTTCAACGCGCTCGCCTACCCAGCGCTGCGCGGCGCCAACCAACTGCTCAATGCGGCGGGCGCTCTGGCTGCTTTCGAAGCGCTGCGCGAGCGTTTGCCGATCACGGCGCAGGCCGTGCGCAACGGCCTGGCCTTGGTCGAGCTGCCAGGGCGCTTTCAAATCGTGCCCGGCCAGCCCACATTGGTACTTGATGTCGCCCATAACCCGCATGCCGTGGCAGCGCTGGCGCACAACCTCGACCGCATGGGCTTTCACCCCCGCACGCATGCGGTGTTCGGTGCCATGGCGGACAAAAACATCGCGGCCATGCTGGCCTGCATGGCGCCAAGGGTCGATCATTGGCATTTCACCGCTTTGCCCAGCGCCCG
>JANXMO010000186.1 GCA_025354615.1 Burkholderiales bacterium
CCGCTGCCCTCACCCTCTCCCAGAGGGAGAGGAGCCAATGCCATCAAGCATGGTCAGTTGCGATCGCGACGGGCCGGACGGCTGCTGCTGTCAGTGCCGGTGCTGTTGTAGCCGGAGCCGCTGGCGCCCGAGCTGCTGTCGTTACCGGACAGCGTTGAAGTGCTGTTGCCCGACGACGTGCTGCCGCTGGAGTTCATGTTGTTCGGCGACGTGTAAGTACCAGTCGTGCTGTTGGTGCCGCTGCTATTGACACCGCTGGTGCCGCTGGTGCCGTTATTACCGCCATTCATGCCGTTCGTCGAGCGTGAGTTGCCGCTGCGGTTACCCGAGCTGCTGCCGTTTGACATACCGCCCGTGGTGCTGCTGTTGGGCGTGCCGGCGTTGCTGTTGACATTGTTCGGCGTGCCGGCGCTGCTGTTGGTGTTGCTGCCCGTGCTGCCGGTGCTGCCCGTGGTGTTCGACGTTCCAGTGCCGCCCATGGCGCCCGCGCCGCTCGAGCCACTGGTGCCCGTGCCGCTCGTGCCTTGTGCAAATGCAACACCCGCAGCCAAAGCCAAACAGGCTGCAGTAATAGTCGTCACGCGATTAAAAGTCTTGTTCATTTCAATTTCCTTTGTTGTGGATGAAACCGCTCGCCATGCATACATACGAGGATGGGGCAGGCGGCTAAGCCGCAACAGAGATGGGCAACAGGTGTGCCCGGCCAGCATGCGGAAAACGCTTCGCACCTCGTGATCTGGCTGCAATTGCACCGTCAATCTTGTTTGTGTGAGCGCACCGCCAATTGCCCTGCTCAAGCCGCTTGAAAGGACGTTCGGCAACTTTTACCGCGGGCAGGCAACGGCTGCTGGCGCCTCTGGCACCACGGTTGCCATAGCAAGGCATCCTTACTTCCAGGCGGTGCCATGAACCACGACGACAACCAGAGTTTTGGTGTTTTCAAACCCGTTGGTCATACGGTTATTTCATTTGCCTCGGCCGAGCAAGCCGACGCGGCGTTCCAATCGTTGGGCGGGGCCGGTGTGGCCGGCAGTTCGATCCGCCGCTACACCGACAGCGAAATGCTGCGGCAAATCGAGCATGACCTGGCGAATGCCAGCCCGCTGGCCTCCATCGGCCAAGAACGCAACCTGATCATGGCGCACCGCGCGCTGGCCGAGCAGGGCTACCACTGGCTGGTGGTCCACACACCGGAAGACGCGCAGGCGGCGCAGGTCGCCGGTATTGCAAAACGCTGTGGTGCCGAGCGGGCCCAGTTGTATGGGAATTTCATCATTGAAGAATTGATTGAACGGCACGACGGGGTGATGCAGGTGGGCGAGTCGCCCGACCGTGGGTTGGATGCGCAAACGCCTTCTGGCCGTGAGTCAGAAGCCGCTGAGCTGCGCCCTGCCCGTTGAAGTGGCGCCAAGTGCCTGCTGACTCCCACCTTTTCAATCAACATCGATTGCCATGACACAAGACCAAGCCGCCACAGCGCAAACGCAGCGTGACATTCAGCAGGCGCAAGACGAGCGTGACCGCGCCAAGTCGCCAGCCGATGACAGAAAGTCAAATCAAGCCATTCAAGCTGGCGCGCGCGAGCACCCACGGCAATTTCCTGCCCAACATCTTCAAAAACCGGGGCTTGAAAGTGACCTGGCCTTGAAGCCCCAGTTTTTGGCGCCTGATTACCGCGGCAGCGGCAAGCTACAAGGCTTTGGCACCTTGATTACCGGCGGCGACTCCGGCATTGGCCGCGCCGTGGCGGTGCTGTTTGCCCGTGAAGGCGCCGACGTGGCGATCGCCTACCTGGAGTCGACCCGTGATGCGGAAGAAACC
>JANXMO010000193.1 GCA_025354615.1 Burkholderiales bacterium
CAGCCGCTACCCACCCCGGCCGGCGACAATGTCTGGCTCAGCGACGCCAGCGGCCTGGTACTGAGCAGCGCCAGCAGCTTCTATTTCAGCGGCGCGGGCGTGCCGTCGCTGGTGGCCGCATTGAACATCGAGGTGCGCACCGCCGACGGCGCGACCGTTTCTCAGCCCGTCAAAGTGGAGCTGGTCAGCGGCCACGTGCACTCACCATGACACGGGCGTGCAAAAAAAAATTGCAGCGGCCGCAGCGCGGGCTGACCTTGGTCGAACTCGTCGTTGCGCTGGCGCTCGGCGCGGTGATCCTGACGTCGATCTGGAAGGCATGGAGCCTGCTCGGCCTGCACAGCGCCGACCCACTGGTGGCGCGCCAGCAGCTGGCCGTGGCGCAATCGCTGCTGCGTGAAATCGAGCTGCAGCCGCTGCCCGGCACCGCCGCTTCGGCCGCCACCGCCGGGCGCACCGGCTACGCGTCGATCACCGACTACAACGGCCTGGCGATGACCGGCATCAAAGACGCCGAAGGCAACACCATCGCCGGCCTGGAAGCCTATGGCGCGGCCATCACCGTCAGTGCCATGGCACTGCAGGGTGTGCCGATCAACCAGGGCTGGTGGGTCGGCATCACCGTCACCGGCCCGGGCGGCGAGCAGTTGACGATGGGCCAGTGGCGCAGCGTGCGATGAAGCGCCACCCCGCTGCTGCTGCTGCTGCACACCGCGCGGGCGGCTTCACGCTGATCGAGCTGGTGGTGGTGATGACGATCGTCGGCTTGATCGCGTCGGCCGCCGCAATGCTGGTGGCCCGCGTGGCCGCGCAGCAGCAAGGCCAGCGCGAACGGCTGCGGCTGGCCCAGTCGGCCGACGCGGCGCTGGCCCGCGTGGCCGACGAGCTGCAGGTGGCGTTGCCCAACAGCGTGCGTGTCAGCAGCAATGCCGACGGCGTGTGGATCGAATGGGCGCCGGTGCTCGACGGCGGGCGCTACCGCACCGCCACCGACACCGTGGCCGCCGCTCCTGGCGACCCGCTGGATCTCGAAGACCCAAATGACGCTGGCTTCGACGTCATCGGCTACCCGTTGGCGCTACTGCCCAATGGCAGCCAGCTGGTCGTCCAGAGCCTGGGCACGCCGGAGGCCGACGCCTATGCCGGCAACAACCGCCGCGCCGGCCTGGCACGCAGCCCCGGAGGCGACCATTTGACGTTCACGGCAACCGGGGCCTTGCCTAACAGCACCGGCTCGGCGCGGTTTTTCATCGTGGACACGCCCGTCACCGTGGCCTGCCAGCCCGATGCGGGCGGCGGCTCATCATCGCTGTGGCGCTACAGCGGCTATGGCTGGCGCAGCGCCCAGCCGGCCACCGCCGGCAACGCGGCCTGGAGTGGCGCCACCCGCGCGCTGCTGCTGTCAGGCCTGGGCAGCTGCGAAGCGTCTTACAGCGTTGCATTGGCCAACATCGGCTTGCTCAACCTCCGGCTGGGCCTGGGCACCGCCGGCAGCGGCAGCGCCAGCATGTACTTGCAGCAAATTGCCATCGACAACACGCCATGAGCCGCACCGCGCCCCTGCTGCCTTGCCGTGAACGCCGATCGTTGCGGGGCATTGCCTTGCCGGCGATGGTGTTCCTGATCGTCATCGTCGGGCTGCTGTTGGCGGCCGGGCTGGCAATGCTGATGCAGTCACAGCACGGCCAGGTGCTGCAGCTGCAAAGCGCCCGCGCGCTGGCCGCAGCCAAAACCGGCACCGAGTGGGGGCTTTGGCAGGTCAGCGATCCGCAGGGCGCGCTGGGCCTGGCGAGCGACACCTTGCCGCCGTGCTTCAGCACCCAGCCCCTGAACTTGCTGCCCGCGCCGCTGGACAGCCTGCAGGTGCAAGTTAGCTGCATCCGTGCGCCGGCCACCGGCAGCATCGACGAAGGCGGGCTGAAGCTGGTCAGCTACCGCGTGCTGGCCGTTGCCACCTTCAGCAACAGCGGCAACAACGATTACGTGTCGCGCCAGTACGAGGCCCGCCACACCGTGTGCAAGAACCCGGGCGGTGCGGCGCCGCTTTATGCGTGTTGAAAGTGGCAGATGCGACTGTCCGGGCGTGCCGCGTGCGGCTTGGCCGGCTGTGGCCGCGTTACAGTGTTTGCCATTCCCGTCGTTACGCTTCTTGCCGCGCTCGTTATTGAGCCACCATCAATGAATTTGATACGGCGACTCCCGCTCGCGGGGAAGGGGTGGGGTGAGTCACTCCCTCGCCCCTTTAAGGAGAGGGCCGGGGTGAGGGGGCGGGCATGGCACCAACAGTAAATGCCATGGCGGCAGGGCTGCCCTCACCCTACCCTTTCCCAGAATGAGAGGAATCAATACAAGACGGGTCTTTGAGCCGGCATCGGCGAACTTGAATGGGTTGTCTGGTTTATTGGCTGGACAGGCTCTCGAGTTCACATCAGCCGGATCAATTTGTTTGCCGCTGTGTTTGTGCTGGATTTTTTGATTGCCTGCGTCATGTCCTGCTCCTTCCTTTTTGACGGCTTGCCAAGCACGACCAGCGAGCTGGCTTTGCGGGGTAGGCCAGCGCCAACAGGGGACGGCTGCAATGCCTGAACGCCGGTTGCCGCCCACACGGCGGGCCCTGTTCGCGGCCCTTTTGTTGCTGCTGCTGGCCCTGGCCGGCGCGGGCGCCGCCTACCGGGCGTGGCAGGCGCGGCATCAACAAAACGCGCTGGGCCGCGCCATCTTTCAGGGCGAGGTGGCCGTGCCCGCACGGCTGGCCCGCCACGCGGTGGCGCTGCCGCCGCTGGCCACCCGCTGCGCCAACTGCCACGAAGACCGCGCGGTGCTACCACTGGCGTCGCCCGCACCGCCGTCATCTGCCGCGACGATTTTGGGCGCTGGCGCTGCGGTGGCTGCCCGAGCCGCCGCCTCCGCGCCCGCCACGTTTGCCGTGCGCCTCGACGCCGCCTGGCTCGCCGAACCCCACGTGCGGCGCGGCGGCCCGGCGGTGGCGTATGACGCGGCGCGGCTGTGCCGTCTGCTGCGCAGCGGCATCGACCCGGCAAACATCGTCATCAGCCCCACCATGCCGCGTTACGACAGCACCGACGCGCAATGCCAGGCGCTGTGGGCTTACCTGCAATCCCGCTAAAGAGGAAAGTGATGAGGACGACGACGCGGATCACCTGCCCTTTGTCAAGCCGCCCCAGCGGCCCGGCCGCGCATCGGCTCACGCGCCGCCAGGCGCTTCTGACCATGGGGCAGGCAACATTGGCAGGCGCCGTGGCGCTGCCGGCCCATGCGGCCATTGCGGTTGCAGGCCGCGCGGCAACGCCCGCATCCGCGCCGCTGCAGACGCCCCGTGGCGCGTCTGCCGCCCCTGTCACCACGACCACCGCGGCCTCGGCGCCCCTCAGTCACTACCCCTTC
>JANXMO010000235.1 GCA_025354615.1 Burkholderiales bacterium
CCGGCGCGGCATTGGTCATCCAGCGGATGGATGCGCGGCCGAAGTCGAGCGTGTCCCACTCGGCATCGACCGGTTGTGTTTCCACCCGCACAGCATCCTTGAAGCCGATTTTTTCGAACGCCTTGTTCCACTCCAGCACGCCGGCGGTTACTGCCGGGCGGTATTTTTCGGGCAGGTTGCGGTCGAGCCAGAAGGTGATGGGCTTGACGGGCTCCGACAGCGCCGCGGCCGGGTCTTTCTTCTCCAGCCGCCAGCGGTTGACGAAGCGCTTGACCGGGCTGCGCGCCAGATCGTCGCTGAAGTCACTGACGGTGCGGGTGAAGTGGCCCAGCCGGCCATCCGCGCGGCGCGGCGCCATGGGCTGCGCCGGCAGCGGCGCCAGTGAGTAGTGCAGCGTCATGAACAGGCTGCGCGCATCGGGCACGAAACGCGGCACGCTGGGCTGCGGCGCGCCGGGCGGCAAACCGGGTTGCGGCACGCTGACGCTGGCGCTGGCAAAGTGGTTGAGGACTTCAAGCACCAGCAGCTCGGGCGTGGCCCGCACCGCGGTGATGGCGGAGTTGCGCACATCGAGCAGATACCCCTGCCGGTACTGGCGCTGCAGCAGCATGCCGGTGCCCAGCAGGTCGGTCACGAACAAGGCGTTGGCCTCGACCAGCACCGCCTTCGACGTTGGGTGCGGCTGGCTGAGCACCGGCGCGCTGGCCAGCAGGCTGGCTGAATATGCGGCGTCGACAGCGCGCTGGGCTGGGGTGCCGGGCAACGCGGCGAAATCGGTGTTCTTCGCCAGCAACTGCACCTGGTTGTACACGCGGCGGAATTCGACGATGGCTTCCTCCTGGCTCAACATCAGGCCACCGAAGAAGCGGCCTTCGCCGATGCCGGTTTTGTACTTCGGCGACAGGAACAAGGGCCGCTCGAAGTCCGACGGCTTGAGCTCGATCCACACCCGGTCGTCCTTTTGCCACACGGGCAGCAGGCCGTCGGTGCGCACCGCGTCTTTGATGACGTCGGCAAAGGGCCGCAGGCCGCCCGTCACCGGC
>JANXMO010000239.1 GCA_025354615.1 Burkholderiales bacterium
CGATCTCCGCATTCAAGCCGGCCGAAGCCGACCAATGTTGCGCGATTAAATTAAAGGACCCGTGAGGCCGAGAAGCATGCGCGCAGGCGACGCGCAGCGCATCTGCTCTTGCCAGCTCGACCCCTGACTCCACGAAACTACCGTCCGAATGCTCGAAGGCATCGGCGCTTTGCGTGAAAGGCGAAATCTGTAACTGCTTCAAAGCGGCGTCGGCGCGGTGCTTGTCGCCTCCAAACAATGGCGTTTTGTCGAAATCCGGCGCAAAAAAGTCGGTCAATTGCTCCGTGGTGCGCGCGATGCGGCGTGTCGGTGCCGTTGCCTGGCGCGCCTCTGGAGTGGCCCAGTGAGCAAGCGACTTGGGTGCCGAGAGGTCCTTTTCATTCAGCGATTGCAGCGCCGCAACGTGGTTTGCAAACAATTTGACGTCAGGAAGCTCGACGTTGAGCGCCAGGTGCTGGGGGGTTTGCCGGCACATGGCGATCAACTGATCGAATGTTTGCAACGACGAGCTGTCATACATGCGGTCAATTTTTTCAAGCAAGGGCTGTGTTGCCTGCAACGCTTTGTTGGCAGCAAAAAAGGCGGGCGAGTCGGTGTCCGGCACCGGGCTGCCAGGGTGGCGGCTGAAGTGCCGCATCAAAGCGGCCTGGCCTTGGGGCGTGCTCGCTTGCTCACAGGTTTGCCGCACAGTCGCACGCCGCACCTCTTCCGGCAAGCTTTGCAACGCGGCCTTTGTTTCTGCATCGAACGCCTCGATGTCAAGTGTTCGCATCGCCGGGCTGTCATGCAGCTGGTCTATTTTTTGAAGCAAGGGCTGGGCGGCCTGCAATGCTTTGTTGACCGCCACGAAGGAAGGTGACTCTGGGGCCAGTATCTCCGTTTCAAGGCCGGGGTTGAAGTGCCGCATCAACGCCTCTTGGCCTTGCGGCGTGCTGGCGCGCTCGCAGGTTTCACGCAGGGTGTTGCCCTGAACGCTGGGCGGCAGGGTTTGCAACAAGGCCTTTGCTTCAGCCGGCAGGGCCTCCAACTCACGCGCGGCATGATGCAGGTGGGCCAAAGGCCTGTTGTCACGCGCAATCGGACGAAATTGCAGAACCCCGTTCGCCAGCGCCGACAACTCGCCCAATGAATGGACGGGCGCGGCGCCTTCACCCCGCAGCCGGCTGAGCAGTGTGTGGGCGGTAGCAAAAGTTTTCTGCATCGCCTCATCCCGCGCACCCTCCTTTACCGACGCTGCTGGGTTGCTCCATGTCTTCTTCAGCCATGCCAGACCGTTGACGGTTTGCCCGATTTCACACGTGGCCTGCAATGCAGCCGCACGGATACGCGGCGTGGCCGCTCTGGGCAACCCGTTGGCCGCGCCTGGTTCGGCAATGGGAAACGGCGACTGTTTCATGGTCTGCAACACATCAACCGCCTGCCCCGCATAACCGTGGGTGGCATGCGCCAAAGCCTTTGCCACCAAACAAGCCTGGTCGATCGCGGTTTGCGTCGGCTCAAAATTGTGCGATCCCAAGGCTCGCGGCATCAATGCGTCGATCACCTGCTTCAACGACGCATCAAAAGCCGGCTCTGCGGCCAAGCCGCGCCGCTGAGACGTGAATTGCGTTTGGATCCAGTCGCGTGCCTGCGCGGCCGTCCTGGGTTTTTGCGATGGCACTGCGAAAAGCGCTGCCGCGGCGACCGCAGGCGCAGCCGCCGAAACTGTTTTGGCAAGAGACACCCGCGGCGCTGCCGGAGCGCTCAGCCGGGCCGCGTACTCCCGCGCAGTGGGCAACCTGTCGTCAGCACCTGCGGTGGGTCCAGCGCCAGGCCTCGACGGGGGCGCCTCAGGCGCACGGGCTTTGTGCGTAAAAGGCTTTGACAGCGCTTTGCGAATCGTTTTGAACATGGTGTTGGACTCTTAAGTTGTGTTTCGCAAGGCCCGCCCCGGTGCATCAAAGCTCGGCGGCTTGAAAGCTGAAGACCGTTGCTGCATTGACGTGCGCCAAGCCAACCTTTACAGACGGCTCTTCATCAACCAACTTTAGTGAGCCGCCACCATCGGCCAAAGCGTGAATGCGAAGACAAATGCAGTCATGCGAACTTCCCTGCCTCTTTTTTCATCAAGAAGGCTGCAAGGCTTGGTCAAGCAACGGGCAGCTGCCACGCTTTCGCATGCCCACCCCTGTTTTCGTGTGTCCGCTTTCGCGGCGCCCAGCCTTGGGGTACTTTCCGTCATGGGCTTCTTGAAACTCACTGACAGCATCCGCGGACGCCCAGCCTCGCCGTCAGCCGAGTCACCCATGGAGCTGAACCCTCATTGGCCTGACGCTGCTGTCACCTACCGCCCGAAGCGCGACGGCACACTGGCGCAATTCAAGAAAAGCGGCCAGGCAACCACGCTGCGCCAGCAAACCCGGGTAAATGTCGACCGCCTGCAAAAATTCCTGAATGATCACGAGCCGCCTGAACGACATGCTCACGAGAAGGAATGGTTGAACACCTTTGCGCGCAACGTCGAACAAGCAGAAGCCGGGCCGTATTCCACCGAAACCGCCAAGGTCTACAGCGTCAAGGGCGACCTGGACGGCTTCGTCGCCCGGTTGCAAAACGACCGCCTGTTGGTCAATGAACGCCTGGCGCGGGTCAAGAACCTGGCGCAAAGCATTCAGTTCTGCGTGGGTGGCGTCTCCAGCAGCATCCAGATCGCCAACCAGTCGCTGGCCCTGAAGCTGGGCCGGCTGACCGATCAGGCCAAAGCCACCTGGCTGGCGGCACTGGACCAACAGCTGCAGCAGTTTGCGGCCAGCCGCTACGGCCACCTGCCGCATTTCGAGGGCAATGAGGTGCATTACGTCAACGGTTACCGCAACGCCTTGGCCGAGGCCTACGGCGCGCTGGAAGTGCTGGACAACGCCGTGCCGCCAGAAATCGGGGAGACCCTGGCCGACTGTGAAGCCTATGTGGCGGCGCGCATGACGCCCAGCCTGCTCGTGCACACGATGGCCGACGCCTGCCTCCAAAGCGTTCAAAACCACTTCACGGCGTATTGCAACAAGCCACTGCCGCCGTTGCCGGCCGGCTCGACGGAAGAACGCACGCCACGGCCCCGCATTGGCGAGCCGATGTCAGCTGACCAGATCTATGCAGCGATCGACCACTTCAACAAAACTTTGTTGAGCCAGCTCGAGTTCTGCTACGGCAAGATTGACATCCACACGCTGTTCGAACGTCATGCACCCGCCGGGTCCGACGACGCGGTCTACACGCTGATCGACAACCCGACGATGCTGGTGCATGCCATTGCAAAAAACCTGCGGGCGGCCGGCGTGCTGGCGCCCTTCAAGACCCAGGTGGTGCTGGGTAACCCGCGGGAGGAGGCACAGGTCATCAAGCAGGTGGACGATGAAACCTTCTACGTCAAAGCGCAGCGCACGGGCCGCACGCTGTTCAACCGCCGGCCGGTGCGGGTGGGCGACTTTCCACCCGAGGCCGATTCACCCGCGCTGCTGGCCGCAGCGCTTGCCAATACGTATGACGCCGAGCAGCTTGCGCTGCTGCATCCCAGCCGCGTGTGGGCACTGCTGCAGGCGAATTCTCAACCGCTCGGCTGGCTGCAGCAGTTGAGCGAGCCGGCGGTGCGGCGCTGGCGGCAGGCCGACCCCCGTGATGAATCCGAGCTGTTGGATCTGGCGTTCCATCGATTTCTGTTGTTGCAGCAGCCGCAGCGAGAAGAGGCCTTGCGGTTGGTGCTAAGCAATGCAGAGGGCGATTTCGGCCAGCGGCTGGTGACCAAAGTGGACCATGTGAATGCAACCGACGCCGCCGGCAACACGGCCCTGCACCTGGCAGCCGGTGCAGGATTGACCCTGGCGGTGCAGCGGTTGATTCGAAAAACGGATGACATCGACCTGCCAAACGCGCAGGGCCTGACGCCGCTGCTGTGGGCCGCTGACAAGGGCCATGCAGCGGCTGCCAAGGCGCTGGTAGAAGCCGCTCCGGGTGTGATCTACACCCAAAATGACCAGGGTCTAACGGCATTGGCGCTGGCCGCTTCCCATGGGCACGCCGACGTGGTGACGGCGCTGCTGCACGCTCGCGTGGCGCCCGATGTGAATGCGCGGGATGCCGCCCGGCTCACGCCGCTGATGTGGAGCGCCTACGACGGCAGCGTGGCCATCCTGGACGCGCTGCTGATGAAAAATGCCAGCGTTGGACTGGCGGACAGCAACGGCAAGACAGCCCTTTCATGGGCCGCAACCGGCGGCCATGCAGACGCCATCAAGCGGCTGTTGCGTGCGGGCGCTGCGATCAATCATTGTGATGGCGAAGGAAATACGCCGTTGATGCAGGCGGCGGCTTCCGGCTCGCCGACCGCCGTCCAGGCGCTGTTGGACGCCGACCCTCCGCCGAGCCTTGAGAAGGCAGACGATTACGGCTTCACTGCCGCCCTCTCTGCAGCCGAAAGTGGCCACGCCGCAGTCATCCAGCAGTTGAATGCGGCCGGCGCCAACCTGACGGGAACAACCCACGAAGGCGACAACGCGCTCATGCTGGCGGCTCACGGCCGTCATGTGGCGGTCATTGAAACGTTACTCAAGATTAAAAAAATCGACGTCAACGCCGTCGGCAAAAGCGAAAAAACCGCGTTGATGGCCGCGGCGCAAGGGGGCTGTTCGAAGGCCATTGCCTTGCTTCAGGCGGCCGGCGCCCGGGTGGAGCAGCAGGATGATCAAGGCTTCACCGCGCTGATGGTGGCCGCTTACTGCAACGAAGCGGATGCCATCGATGCGCTGGTGGAGGTCGGGGCCCGTTTGAATAAAACCAACCGGGCGGGTCTTACGGCTCTCATGTGGGCCGCTGATCAAGGCCAGGCCGATGCCTTGACCCGGTTGCTGGCAGCCGGCGCCGACCCGAATGTGAAAACCGGCAGCGGGTTGAATGCGCTGATGCTGGCCGCCTCAAGCGGCCAGGTGGCCATCATCGAGGTGTTGACCCGCAGTAAAGCCGGCGTCTCTGTGGATCAAACCAGCGATGGCGGCTGGACGGCGCTGATGCAGGCGGCACGCAAAGGCCATGTCGGCGCCATCGAGGCGCTGGTGGCGGCCAAAGTCACCGTAGATCTGAAAAACGAGAGCGGCCGCACGGCTTTGAGCGAAGCGGCGGCTGAGGGGCATGTGGCGGCCATCGAGGCGCTGATCGAGGCCGAAGCCGATGTCAATACGCAGGACGACAAAGAGGCCTGTAGCCCGCTGGAGCATGCCGCCGCTGCGGGTCATGCCGATGCCATGAAAGCGCTGTTGCAGCATGGCGCCGACTGGGGGAGAGACGGCGCCCGCGTTTGCGTCATGGCAAAACAGCACGGGCAGGAAGCGGCACTGAAAACAGTGATGGACGAATTGAAGCTCGCCTCGCCAGGCAGCTATCGCTTTGCCCTTCAATATGGAAAGAGATGAGGCCCCGCGCTCAGCGCGCCGCCCCGCGCTGCTTCCACAGCTTGAACGCGCTGGGCGTCAGCTCGCGCCGCATCAGCTGCAGCAGCGGGCCGGTGCCCAAGCCGTGTTCGATCAACACGCGGTGGTAGGGCGGGCGGTCCTGCCATGCGGTGGCGACGATGCGCTCGACTTCAGCGGGCGTGAGCCGGGGAACGGGCTTGGCCATACGGGGGCGGGATCAGCTGCCGCCGAGCGGCTTGAACAACTCGTCGAAATCCTGCGCGGTGAGCGCGGCGTTGCCGGCCACGCCTTTGAGCAGGGCGTCGGCCAGGCCAGCCTTGCGCGCCTGCAGTTCGAGCATCTTGTCTTCGACGGTGCCGCTGGCCACCAGCTTGTAGACGAACACCGGCTTGTCCTGCCCGATGCGGTAGGCGCGGTCGATGGCCTGCTGCTCGACGGCCGGGTTCCACCACGGGTCGTAGAGGATGACGGTGTCGGCCGCGGTCAGGTTCAGGCCGACGCCGCCGGCTTTCAAGCTGATCAGAAAAATCGGCACGCTGCCGGTTTGAAAGCGCGCCACCATGCCAGCGCGGTCAGCGGTGTCGCCGGTCAGCTTCAGGTAGCCGAGTTGCAGGCGCTGGAGTTCGGGCTCGATCAGCGCCAGCATTTCAGTGAATTGCGAGAACACGAGGATGCGCCGGCCGTCTTCAACCAGCGTGGGCAGCAGATCGAGCAGCAGCTCGAGCTTGGCTGACGGCGCGGCGCGGCGCGTGGCGGCGGCCGCGGCGGGCGGCGCATCGTCATCAGCATTGGCCGCGGCGGTTTTCAGCAGCCGCGGGTCGCAGCAGACCTGGCGCAGCTTGAGCAAGGCGTCGAGTACGACGATCTGGCTGCGCGCCAGGCCTTGCTTGGCAATCGCGTCGCGCAGCTTGCCGTCCATCGTGGCGCGCACGGTTTCATAAAGGTCACGCTGCACGCCTTCGAGGTCGACGCGCAGCAGCGACTCGGTCTTGGCCGGCAGGTCCTGCGCCACCTGCGCCTTGGTGCGCCGCAGGATGAAAGGCCGCACACGGCGCGCCAGTTGTTCGGCCAGCAAGCTGTCCTGCCGCTTCTCAACGGGTGTGCGGAACTGCTCGCGGAACTGCACTTCGCTGCCCAGCAAACCGGGGCTGACAAAATCCATCAGGCTCCACAGCTCGCCCAGGTGATTTTCCAGCGGCGTGCCGCTCAGGCACAGGCGGTGGCGCGCGTTCAGGCCCTTCAGCGCCAGCGCCGCCTGGCTGCGGCTGTTCTTGATGCGCTGCGCTTCGTCGAGCACCAGGTAGTGCCATTCCTGCGCGGCCAGTACATTGATGTCGCGCACCGCCAACGGGTAGCTGGTGATGACCAGATGCGCCGCCGGGATGTCACTGAACTGCTGCAGCCGCTGCTTGCCATGCAGCACCAGCGTGCGCAGCCGCGGCGTGAAGCGCGTTGCTTCGGTCTGCCAGTTGCCGATCAGGCTGGTCGGCACGACCACCAGGCAGGGCTTTTCCAGCCGGCCGGCGTCGTGCTCGGCCTGCAGCAAGGCCAGCGCCTGGAGCGTTTTGCCCAGGCCCATGTCGTCGGCCAGCACGCCGCCGAAGCGGGCGCGGCGCAAAAAATCCATCCACGCCAGGCCGTCGAGTTGGTAAGGGCGCAGCTGCGCCGCGACGTTCGGTGACACGGCCACCGCCGGCAGGCCCTCGCCGGTGCGCAATGTGCGGAGTTGCTCCAGCAGCGTTGTCAGCGCCGGCGGCGCCTTGACGGCAATGCCCGGGCCGGCCACGCCTTCGAGCGCACCCAGCTCGAACCGCGACACCCGGGCCGCGCCGCTCACGCCGACGTTGCCGAACACGCCGCGCAGCCAGGCCAGCAGCGGCAGCACGCGCTCGGCGCTCAGGCGCAGCAAACGCTCGCGCGGCGGTGGTGCTGCCGCGGCAGCAGCGGCAGCACCGCGCGGACTGCCGGCTTTCGTTTTCGCGGGAGCCGGCGCGTCGTCCGGCCACGGCACCAGCACCTCGGCACCCGGCTGCAGCTGCGCCGTGTTCTGCGTCAGCCAGCCGGCGCGCACCAGGCCAACGAGCAGCGGCACCAAGTCGACCGGCTCGCCGCCGACGGTGACTTTCAAGCCGACCTTGAACCAGTCGCCGCCGCCGGCGCGGTCTTCGTCGATGCGCAGCTCGAAGTCATCGGCCTCGAACACTTCGAACGGGAAATCGTCGCTGCGCTCGACCACCCAGCCGTCGGCCTGCAACGCCGGGATTTGCTGGCTCAACAGCAGTGGCCACTGCGTACGGGCCATGGGCAGCAGCAGCAAATGGCCGTCATCCAGGCTGGGCGGCAGCGCCGCGCTCTGGGCGCGCTGGTTTTTCAGCGCCGCCAGCCGCTCGAGCACGAAGCCGGCCACGCGGCTCCACGGCCGCAAATCGAGCGCGGTGCAGGCCTGCTGAACGGCCGCGGCTTCGGCCGCCGCATCGCGTTGAAAGCGCAGCAGCCGCACCTGGCCGGGCCGCCGCGGGTCGGCCTGCTCGACAAACGCGATGTCGGAGGCACCGGCCGGGAAATGAAATTCGACCGCCGGCAGCGACGCTTCGCCGGTCACGCCGGGGGGCTCGTACCGCAGCAGCAGCTGCACCGCGGCCTGGCGTTGCGGCTGGCCGGCGGGCAGCGGGCGTTGGTGGCCTTCCAGCCAGTTCTCGGCCGGCACGTTCGGGCACGTCACCAGCCGCAGCACGGGCTGCAGCGCCAATGCGCCGAGTTCGCGCACCGGCTGGGCCAGGGTCTCGGGCAGCGGCAGTTCGATGCCGTGGGCCACGCCGGTGGCCTGCAGCCGTTTGACGAGCAGCGGCAAGGCCTGGGCCGGCACCGGCGGCATGCGTGCCAGCCAGGCGAGCAGCGGCGCACTCAAGGCGCCGTTTTGCAACACAGCCGGGCCGAGGCTGCGGCGTTGCGCATCGAACACGTGCGGCTCGGGCAGCAGCACCAGTTGCACCGCGTGGCTGGCGGCGGTTGTGCCTGCCGCTGGCGCCGCGGTCTCGGGCGCCGCATCCGCCTCCAACGGCGCTTCAGCTTCCCAACGCGGGCGCCAGTCACCGCGCTCATCGGCCCGCCACTGCAGACGCAGCGGCAGCGGCGCATCGGCCCAGCGCGCCGGCGGCCCGGGCGGCATCGGCAAGAGCGCGCCATGCGCGGCACCGAGCCAGCAGCGCCCGCTTTGCAGCAACTGGCGCACGGTGGCCGCGGCGCTGGGGCCGCGCAGCTCGATGTCGAATGCCGCCACCGGGTTGACGGTGAAAGGCAACAGCGCCGCGAGCAGCGCCTCGTCGGTCTCGGTCAGGTAGCTGGGGCGGGTGCGCAGCATGTCGGCCATTGACGGGCCGTGCGGGCGAAAGGTGCCCACCGCGCCGCTGCGGCGCACGCTGCCTTGCTGCAGCCGCAGCAGCAGGCGCGTGCCGTCGGCCACCAGCACGTACATCAACACCCGCACCAATGCGGCGGGCACGGGCGCGGCGGGAACGGCGGCCGCCGGCCAGTCGGCCAGCCAGCCTTCGAGCGGCCGCGGCAGCCATTCGGTTTCCGGTGCCGGCAAGGTGGCGTGCGCCGCTTGGCCCGCGCCCGTGCGCCGCGCGCGCAGTTGCTGCGCTTCAAAAGCCATCAGCGCCGCCGCCACGTGCTTGCAGTTCAGGCCGATCGGGCAACTGCAGCTGCCGCGCAGGTGCAGTCCGGTGCGCGGGTCGACGAAAAACCGGATGC
>JANXMO010000266.1 GCA_025354615.1 Burkholderiales bacterium
GTTTGACGACTTGCCGCCAGCCGCATTGCAACTGATTGCCCAAAAAGTGGAGCGCCCTGTAGACACAGCAGCTTTGAGCCAAGTGTCGAAGCCGGTGCACCAGTTGATCACCCGGGAAGTTCAAATTGCACACCTGGAAAAAAAAGCGGCGGCAGTAGACAAGGTCAGTGATTTCATCTCGATGCTGGGTAAAGCCGACAGCCTGGTGAACGAAATGCCCAAGACGATTCACGACCTGTTGCCGCAGGAGCGAAGCGCTGTTCTGACCGCTTTGTTTCACCGTATTCCTGATCTACACCCCAAAAATTTCAGCTGGAAAATCGCCTTTGAAGCCGGGTTGGACGCTGCCAAAAATTTGCCGCAGCCGCTGGCGTTATTGCTGGAACACATTCATGGGTTGAAACCGGAAGAAAAGCCTGAAGCATTCCGCCAAGGGCTTGCGGCGGTGGAGACGTTGCAAGGGGACAAGTCCAAACCGCTCTTGGCGTTGTTGCAGCAAATCGGAAGCTTTTCTCAAGAGCAAACAGCTGCACCGTTCAATGCAGGCCTCACCGCCGTGTTGAAGTTGCCTGAAGCGCAGCAAGTACAACCGCTGCTGGCGTTGCTGAGGACGTTTCGTTGTTTGCCTTACAGCGCAAGAAGCCTCATATTTGCAAGATGTCACCAGGCTGTCACGGTATTGGACTTGGCGCTGCAGGCGCCGCCGCTGACCGAACTTTTAAAGCAAGTCGGCAGTTTGAAGATGGCCGAACGACAGGCGGCATTTGAAACAGGCCTTCTTGACCTGAAGGAGTTGCCCCCGACGCAACAAGCGCCGCCACTGGCTGCTTTGCTGGGCACCGTTTGCAACCTGCCTGCAGCCAAAAGCCGCGCGGCATTTGATCTAGGCCTTCAGGCCGTGTGGGCCCTGCCTGACGCACAGCAGGCGCAACCGCTGGCGGCGTTGTTAAAAGCGATTCGTTTTTTCCCTGAAGACCAAAAGCTGGAAGTGTTGAACGCAGGCCTTGCGGCCGTTGGCAAGTTGCCCGCAGCGCAGCAAGCGGAACAATGGTTTGCAGTGTTGGAAGGACACGAACATGTCGATCAATCCCAAAAACTTGAATTCTTCAATGCTGGCTTCAAGGCTGTCAGCCAATTGACGGACGCTGCGCAGCAATTGCAACCGATGAAGCTGCTGCTACTGCAGGTCACCCACATGTACGGGAACCAAGCGAGGCCCGCAGTTGTAAAAATTCGCGCTGCCATCGCCAACTGGTCTCTAGAACAACAAGCACAACTGCAGCCACAACTGAAGTGGATGGATCAACACCCGGCCACTCAACTCTGAAAAAGCTGTTGTTTACAGCACATATCCCCGTCAAAAACGCCTGCGCAAGCTCAGAGAATAACCCCCGCTTTGCGGGGTCTCACAACAGTTTGTAAAGCCTTGCAAAGCAGCGCTGCGGGATGCGCTTTGAGGGCTGATTCACGTTGGCTCGCAGTGGTTCGTCCGCTTTCCAACTCCCCTGCAAAAAAAGGAAACTGAATGAAGAAATTTGCCCTTGCCCTGATTGCCGCCGCCTGCAGTACCGCGGCCACCGGCCTTTATGCGGCTGACACCGCCCCCGCGATTCGCGGCACGGTCGTCACCGCCTCGCAAGTGCAGTTCCAGCCCATCATGCCGGACGCCGTGTGGTTCGGTACCGTCTATGGCGACCGCGCCAGCGGCCCGCACGGCACCTTCGTGAAGATCAAGAAAGGCGCGGCCACGCCGTCACACACGCACTCGCGTTCGTACTTCGCGGTGATCCTGGCCGGCCAGGTCGAAAACCCGATGGTCGGCACGCCTGACTCGTCAAAGGCGCTGGGCGCTGGCTCTTATTACGACGTGCCGGCGAATGTCGACCACGTGACGCGCTGCGCGGCCACCTCGCCTGAAGACTGCATGACTTTCTTTGTGCAAGACGGCGCATTCGACTTCGTGACCGACCTGGCCACGAGCAAGAAGTCACTCGATCTGGGCCACACGCGAACGGCTGACCAAATCAAGTTCGACCCCATCCTGCCGGGCGACGTGTGGTTCGGCACCGCGATGGGCGACCGCAGCAAGGGCCCGCACGGCACGTTCGTCAAAATTCGAAAGGGCGCGGCCACCCCGGCGCATGTGCACAGCGGCGCTTACCGCGCAGTGGTGCTGGCGGGCGAGGTGCAAAACCCGATTCCGGCCAACCAGGCCAACCCGGCGACGTTGACGCGCGGCAGCTACTACGACGTGCCGGCCAACGCCGACCACATCACCCGCTGCCAGAAGACCAGCCCGACCGACTGCTTGACGTTCTTCTACCAGCCGACACCGTTCGACTTCACGCCGACCGCGGCGAAGTAAAAAAAACGGCTGCCGAGCCCAGGCCCGGTTCCTGCAACAGGCAGGAACCGGGCCGTTTTTGTTGAGCGTGAAGCAATCGAGCGGAGCGCTGCAGCCACAACAGCAACGGTTGAACCAAGCCCGCAAATTCCGGCCCTCGCTTTCGCCTTTTTGCGCATCACTTCGCTTTCCTTGGCAAAGCCAACAGCTTTGTCTTCATGCTCGCGGCAACTGATTTTTATAGTCTCCAGAAAAAGCGAGGGTATCTCCATGCCGCCATCTGACAAATTCAAGCTGGGGATGGCTGCGGCTGCCTTTGTGCGCGGGGCACGTGAAAGCGCGCCAGATCAACCGGCGGTGTCGGCGCGGCTGCCCAGTCCGTTGTCAATAGGAGCGGACGTGTTGGCCCCCAGCGGGCGCGTACGCGGCTTGCCGCCATTACCCCCCCGGTTCAGCGATCTGCCCGTCGCGGCGCTTCAGTTGATTGCCAGGCGGCTTGACCGCAGAGCCGACGTGGTGGCCTTGAGTGTGGTGGCGAAGCACACACGCCAATCGCTCAAGTTGGAAGTGCAGATTGCGCAGCTGACCCAACTGGCAGCACATCCCCGCATATCGGCAAGTGGTCACATCGACCTCGCCACATTTCGTTCCATTTTGGGGAAAGCCGGCAAACCTCCTGTCGACCCACCCCAGACGATTCGCGACCTGCAGCCTCAAGACCGGGGCCCCGCATTGGCGGCGTTGATGGCCCACGTGAGCAGGATTGCGCCGGGCGATGGCGCAAGCAACACACTACAGGCGTTCGACGAGGGCTTTGCCGCGGTCAGGGAGTTGCCCTTGGACCAGCAGGCACAGGCTCTGCTTCCGTTATGGAGCCATGGCCTGCTTCGCTTGCCAGATGACCGAAAAGAGGCCGCTTTCGATATCGGCTTCGACACGGTGAAAGAGCTACCCCTCGACCATCAGGAGGGGCTGCTGTTGGCGTTGTTGAACCAACTGTGGCATTTGCCACCCGCACAAATAACGAGGGTCTACGATGGGGGTCGTGCTGCCGTCGATCGATTGGAACCCAAACAACAGCTCAACCCCCTGAATGCATTGCACAGACACATCACTTCGTTGCCGGAAGATCGTCAGCAGCAAGCATTCAGCCAAGCCGTTGTAGCCATTTCGAAGTTGAGCGATGCACACAGCGCGCTGGCCCTCCGCAGCTTGTTTTCGCTGATTCAGTCGATGCGAGACACCCACCGGCGCGAAGCTTTCGACACAGGGTTGGCAGTCCTTCTCCGCTTGCCACCGGCGCATCGAGGCAAGCCCCTGCACGCGTTGAGTGAAACCATCCATCAACTACCACCCGATCAGCGAGAGAGCGCGTTCGATGCAGCGCTGGCGGCTGTGCGCCAATCAGCACCTGCCGATGTATCAAAAGCGCTCGAAAAATTGCTGTGGACGGTCGGATCTTTGCCACCGCAACACAGGCAGGCGGCGTTTGACAACGGTCTTACGGCCCTGAAGGAGTTGCCTGACACGATGCAGGCCCGCCTCATGGTCGGTTGGATCGATCAGATCGGATGCATGCAAGGCCTGCGTCGTCCGGCATTCGACCAAGCATTCGTTGCCGTCAAGGCGTTGCCGCCGGCAGAACGGATGCAGCCGTTGACCGCGTTGGTGGAGCAACTCGACAGTTTGGCCGAATACGAGCTCTTCAACGACTTCAGTGCCCTGGTGACTGCCACAAGCGAATTGCCGGTCGAAGATCAGAAGCCGCCTTTGTCGGCGTTGATTGGACAGCTGGAACGTGTGGAGCCAGCCCGGCAGCATGACGCCTTCAACGCCCTCATCACCACCGCGAAAAACTGGCCGGTGGCGCAGCAAGATCGCGTCTTCATGTCCGCGCTGCTGAGACAGATTCCGACGTTGGATGAGGATCAAAGACCCCAGGCCTTCCATGCAAGTCTGGACGCCGTGCGGCAATTGCCCCCACCGGAACAAATCATGCTCTTCTCTGAGCTGGTCCGGTACATCGGGAATTTGCCTGAAGGGCAAAGACCAGCCGCATTCGCTGCGGCCACCGTTGTCTTGGATCGCTTATCAGCGGAGCAGCCGTTGGACGACTTGCGTACGTCTTTAGAACAGTTTCGTCCGCGGTGAATGAGTGAAGGCCGACCTGCGCAATGCGCCTGAAAGAGGGACTGACCGGAACAGTTCGCCGGGCGAAGGGGATTCAGAGTTCACGTTGAACGGCAGGGCGAAGCGCTGCAGCAGCGGCAGCGCAATCAACAGCATGACCACCGCGCCGTCCTGACGGTCGCCAAGGGCGCGCAACTACCTCAAAACGCTGTGCTCAAGGTCAGCCGCACACTGCGCGGCTCCACGGGGTGCGAGTGCAACCCGCTCACCCCGGTAGCCGGTTCGCCTGGTAGACGCGAGGTGTAGAAATAATCGATGTCACTGGCCTGGCGGTCAAAGAGGTTGAAGACGTCCAGCGCCAGCTTGACCTGCGGTGTCAGCTTGTAGCCGACGCGTAGATACGCCAGCGTAGTGGACGCCGAGCGCTGCGAGTTGTCTTCGATCAGCGGCCGTGGGCCGAAATGGCGCAGCTGGAATTGGCCAAACCATCGGCCGAAGTCGACCACCGTGGCGCCCAGCGCCACCACGGTATCGATGGCGCCAGGAATGTGGTTGCCGGCCGGATCGTCCTGCGTGTAGCGGGCGCGTGACAGGGAGATGTCCGCATCCAGCAGCAGCCACGGCCGCGCCACCCAGTGGTTGTTCCATTCGATGCCGCTGCGCCGGCTGGCGCGGCTG
>JANXMO010000326.1 GCA_025354615.1 Burkholderiales bacterium
GCGCTTTGCGCTGCGCTTCCGGGTTGAGCGCCAGGCAATTGCTGGGCGCAGCGGCATCCACCCACTGCTGCACCGCAAAGCGCAAGCGCTGGCGCGTTTTTTCGTCGCCTTTCACCTGCTCGGCCAGCTGCGTCAAAGTGCGCGAGTTGAGCAGGTAAAGCTGCGCAACATAGGCCGCCACCGGGCTGGCCGACCATTCGCTGGCGGCAAAGCGCCGGTCGGTCAGCGGCGACGCGGGCAGTGGCTTTTCAGCGCCTGCGGCGACTGCGCCATTCAAGTGCTGCAAGGTTCCATTCCACAACGCAGTGGCCTGCTGAACATAGTCGCTTTGCATCTGCACCAGCGCAGGCAGGGGCAGGCTCAGCTGCGTGAACGACTTCCAGATCTGGCCGATATTCGAGCCAAAGGCTTGCGCCAGCGCATCCGCCGGCGCGGTCGCTGAATCGTCAACAGAGGGCAGCGCTGAATTCATGGATCTCCTTGCCATCGGCATGCCGACGCGGTGCGCCTTTTGACCGGCCGACCGACTGGCCGGTTGTCGTTTTACCCTTTGACGCAACGGGCTTTCAGCATTTGGGCCGAAAATAGCTTTCCACAACCGACTTGTGAACGCGACCCATTGTAATTACCAGTATCTTGCTGCCACTGCACAGGTCACCGCAAACCATGCAGCGCTTGCCAGGCGCTTGTTCAGTGTTGCTCGAAGGAACGACACGATGCTTTTGACCTTGGTGGCCTGGACGTATGTGGTGGTGCTGATGGCGGTGGCCGAGGCTACCAGCCCGCAAGGCACGCTGTTGGGTGCGCTGGCCACCCTGCTGCTGTACGGCGCATTGCCGATGTCCATCGTCGCTTATCTGCTGTACACGCCAGCGCGGCGCCGGGCGCGGGCAGCAGCGAGGGCGCCGCTGACAACCGAGCCTGCACCGTTGCTGCCTGCCTCAGCCGTTGCCTCAGCGCCGCCAAACGACGGCGACCATGCGGCCAGTGACTCCGTCGCGCCGGTACGAAAAAAACCGTGACGGCGACTCCACCGTGCAAACTGGGCTGCCGCTGAGACAGCCGACGCCCAGCGCCTGCAGGCGCTCTTTCGCCAAACGCGGCAAGTCGGCCCGCCATTTTGGAGTGGCTGATTTTTGGCCTTCTTGTTCCTGCTTGTGGCCGCTCGGGCAAGGCTCGAAAGCGGCGGCGCTGGCGGCCCCGAAAGCACGCACCACATCGTTGCCCACCTCGAACTGGCGCGGCCCGATGCACGGCCCCAACCAAGCCGACACCTCGGCAGGCCGGCAGGCTGCTGCCTCACACAGCGCCGCTAGCGTGGCCTGCAGCACGCCACTGGCCAAACCGCGCCAACCAGCATGGGCCGCCGCGACGCCACCCGGGGCGGCAAACAGCACCGGCAGGCAGTCGGCCACTTGAATGGCACACGCCACACCGTGCTCAGTCGTGACGCTGGCATCGGCGACCGGCGCGTTGGCAACACGGGCGTCGGCTTGCGTCAACCGCACAACACGGTGGCCGTGCACCTGATCCAGGTAAACCGGCTGCACGAGCCGGCCCGCTTCCACGGCCACGGCCGCCGCCAGCCGGCGCCGGTTTTCCGCTACAACGGCATCGTGGTCCCCGATGCCGAAGCGCAGGTTCATCGTGTCAAACGGCGCACTGCTGGTGCCGCCGTGGCGCGTGGTCATGAGGCCAGCGGCATGCACGCCGAGCCACGCCGGACGCAGCCATTCGGCGTGACACGCAGCAGATACGGCGCTCAGGATGCAACGCCTTCCACAATGCTGACGGCCAGATCACCCACGCCAGCAATGCTCGCAGTCAGCACATCGCCCACTGCCACTGCGCCGACGTTCTCTGGCGTGCCGGTGTAGATCAGATCGCCAGGCGCCAGGATCCAGGCAGCACTCAGGTGCTCGATCACTTCGGCCACGCTCCAAATCATGTGGCCCAGCGTACTGGACTGACGGGTCACGCCGTTGACTGCCAACTCGATGCGGCTGTTGGCGCTCCACGTGCATTGCGCCGCCGGCACGACAGGTCCAATGGGTGCCGACTCATCAAAGCCCTTGGCAATACACCATGGGCGGCCTTGCTGCTTCATCTCGGTCTGCAAGTCTCGGCGCGTCATGTCCAGCCCCACGGCATATCCCCACACGTGTTGCAGCGCATCGGCCGCCCGGATGTTGCGCCCCCCCATGCCAATGGCCACCACCAGCTCGGCTTCGTAATGCAGGTTCTTGGTCAGCGTTGGATAGTGCATGCGGCCAGTCGTGTTGGGCGGCACGACCAGCACTGCATCGGCCGGCTTCATGAAAAAGAAGGGGGCTTCACGGCCCGTGAAACCCATCTCGATTGCATGCTCGGCATAGTTGCGACCCACACAGTAAATGCGTCGCACCGGGAAAGATTGACCAACGGTAGCACTGAGTACCGGCACGCTGACGGGAGCGGCGGCAGGGATCACAAACGTCATGAGAAAGCTCCCGGAAGCATGAACAAAGGCGAACAAGTTTTGCACAAAAAGCGCTACATGGCGCTCGCGCATTTCCCACTACAGACCCGGCATGTGGTTTGCTACGGCAATTCAGCGTCGTTTAAAAATTGAGTGGCAAGGCAAATGGACGATAGACAACATGTTGTCAATCGGACCGCAGTGGATCACACAGGGGATCCGGCATACGCCGCAGGTCAATGACCAGCTGCGCTGCTGAATCAATGCCGGCGCGAAAAGTCGTCAAGATAGGCTCACGTACCGGTGAAACCACAAGACGCGCAACTGCCACTCGACACACTGCATCGCAGGGCGACCAATCATGAAAAAAACTTCGTTTGCCGGCATGCCAAGGCGAATGGCATTGAAGTTCGCATCGGTCGGCACCTGACTCGCACTGAGGACCGATATTGGCCTTTCATGTGCCAGGTGGTGGCACTTGACTCCCTGGACTCGCGCACCCCACGAGTGCCAGTTCCAACAGTCCACCACACCACTGCGCCAGCGTGGAGCACTTACCCAGCAAGAGGCGCTTCCTCGCTTCGGGCCACCTGCAGCGTTGCGCCTCGTCGCCTCTGCTGCAGAAATTGGTGTGAGAAGCGCATCGCAGCATGTCCCACAACACGGTGCGCCACCTCGGGAACAGGCCTGGAATCGCCCGTTCGGGCAACGCTGAACAAGCCCCTCGCGGCCGGCGCATCCTTGCGGTAGGCGGTCTGCGGCGTTGCAATCCTCGCCATCGCGTTGGCTATGGCTGCGCCAAGCCGGGCAGCAAGGCGCCAAAGCCCACCGCATACGTCTTGCCGCTACCCGTGCTGGCGTGCAGCAAGCCGCTGCGGCTCGCAGTCATCGCACGCCAGACTTCGCGCTGGAACGGCATCGGCTGCCAGCCCTGGTCGGCGAACCAGCGGCGAACGGCGGCTTCGTTGGAAGAAAGACGGGGCATGCTGCCATCGTAAAGGCCAAGCGTTGTCGGCGGCTGCACAGGCTTTTCGTATTTCTGGACAACACGTCGGATCAACATCAATGCGAGGCGCCCTTTACCCGCAGCATGGCGTTGCAGTGAATTTGAGCGCTGTGCCTTGTGCTTGATGCCGTTCCACTAACTTATAGAGAACACCGCCATGTCCTTTTCTTCGTCCAGCTCTCGCCCTACATCATCGAGCGCCGCAGCCCAGCGTATTGCACGTGGCAAAGGCCCTGCGGAGGACGAAGAAGTAACTTCCCGCCGGTCGACGCCTGGAGGCACCCCGGTTGAAGGACTGTCACAGCGAGGCAGCGCGTCCACGCCGACTGCCAAACGCCAGAAAACGGACGACGCTGGCCCCAGCCGTCAGCCAAGGACTTCCATGGCCGCAATACCGTCGGAAGTGTGGGCGCAAATTGCCAGCAAATCGCCCGCGACAACTCTGGTAGCGGTCTACAACACGTCGATTGCATTGAGGCAACGGACGGCGCCGCTGAGCACTGAAATGATCGCGGCGGTGACGACGCTGGACGACTTCCGTGCGGCGCTGGGCAATGGCCGATACGCGCAGGGCGGTGGCCGCAACGCAAGCCCACTGCTTGCGCCGGAGCTTGAAGGGCGGCCACAGCTTTTGGCCGCGTTAGGCAGCCGCATTCTGGCCCTGCCAGGGGCTGACCGGGCAACGGCGACCACTGAGTTCCTGCAAGTCGCCCAGCAGCATGACGCCGCTGCATCACCGCTGCTCCAAGAGTTGGTGGAGGCCGCGCAAGCGGGCCCCCAGGGGCTTCAAGCCCGGGAAGACGGGCTGGTCGGCTTGCGGGGTGCTGCCCGACGCGAAGTGATGCAAGGTGCGGATTTGCAAGAAGTTGTTAAGAAATACGCGATAGCTTCCGTTTCGGCCATCAACCGCTTGGACACCCAAGTTCAAGTGCAGCAGATGAAGGCACCAGATCTGGCAGCACCATGACGTTGCGCTCCATGGTATTGCGCTATTACTCAGCAAGTCTGGCCTCCAAACCAACGTGCAGGTGCCGGTTTGGCACGAACTTCACTGCGCCGCCCGGCGTCACCCTCGGCGTTGTCTACCGACAAAAAATCCTCACCGGTTCCCTACCATGTTGCAATTCTTGAGGCGGGCACAACAAACTTTTTGCAGTTGCGCCGGTGCGGACCGTCCTGCGCCTGCACGCCGAGTCGCCGGCAGTGGCTCCGTTGCGCAGCTTGACGACCAACCGTCCGGACGAAGCGCTTCTGCCAAGCCCATCGCCCGACGGCAGGCATCCCCGCTTCCGGGCAAGCTGCCAAGCGACGTGTGGGGATTGATTGTCAGCCAGTCATCGCCCTTAACCTTGGCGGCACTGCATAAGACCAGCATCAAATTTCGCCAATTGAGTGCTCCACTGCTGTTGAAGGCGGTGCAGCAAGTCTGCAGCTTGAATGAATTCATGGCTTTGCTGGGCGTGGATCACGCAGCCGCGATGCCAGGGTCGAACGCCACCTCTTCAACCAGCCTGACGGGCGAG
>JANXMO010000385.1 GCA_025354615.1 Burkholderiales bacterium
TGATGAGCGAGCCCATTTTTTGAGGCGCCAACGCCCCTGCCATTCGCTGCAATCATTTGCGCAGCGGAGAACCCGGTGTCTCAACAGACCAAGCGGCATTACAAACTCAAGCACCTGCTGAACTCGGGCCGTTGCCTGAGCACGCGGTATCTGCTGACGGAACTGGGTACTTTTGCGGCAACGCTCAAACGTGACCTTGCGTTCTTCTGTCACCGTCTCAACGCGCCTCTCATCTACGACCGCATACAGCGCGGCGACCGGCTTGAGCTTGACGCGCCAAAAGTCGTACACCCTATGAACTGCCCGGTTTATGGCTTCAGCCCGATGAAATCCATGCGCTGCTGACTCTGCAGCAATTGCTGTCCCAGCTGGATGCCGGTGGCCTACTCGGGCCGTACATTGCCCCGCTGACGGCAAGGCGCAACAAACGGCTCAACGCCGGAGCTGAGCAGACCACCCCACCCAAATTCGCCCGCCGCATTCGTGTGCAGGCTGTTGGCGCACGCACATGGCAGGTGCCGCATTTTCAAGCGGTCGGCAATGCCCTGCTGCGCCGCCAGCGCCTGCTGGTCCACCACCACGGCCGCAGCCGCAACGAAAGCCATGAGAGCGAGGTGCCGCCTCAGCACCTGACGCACTCTTGCAGCAACTGGTATCTCGAGGCCTGGTGCCATTGGCGCGAAGCGCTGCACAGTTTTGCCGTTGAGGCCATTCAACGCGCTCAAGTGCTGAAAACGGCGGCAATCAATGTCCCCGAGCCCGAACTCGACGCCGTGCTTGGCGGCAGTTACGGTATTTTCCCCGGCCGCGAAGCCCAATGGGCCGAATTGCGATTTAACCCCGAACGCGCCCGCTGGGTCGCAGCCCAGTGCTGGCATCCCAAACAACGCGGCCACTTCGAGCCCGATGGCAGCTACCGCCTCGACCTCCCTTACGCCGACCCACGCGACAAGCAATTTCGCACACGCCGATAGGTTGTTTGATTGCCGATTCATGCTCGAAGGCATGGAGTGGCAAGTTGCCCAGTTTGGAGTGCAGCCGCGCGCTGTTATGGAAGCTGACGCCCGTCAGTAGTGGGACTCAAGTGCACAACACGCTCGAGTGCAGTGTTTCACGCTGATCGGCACTTATAAAACCGCGCCTTTGTCCCTGTGGCGGCGTTGCTTATCCTCGCGATACCTCGGTATCGCTGTGGTGGGCGCCTTGCCACAGCGCCAAATGCATCGGCTCTATAAGTACCGCCATCAGTGAAACACTGCACTAGTGTCCGCTCAATAGTCGGTTCACTGACACACAGCAGCAGTGGCATTTTCAGTGCGCGCTGCCGCCCAGGTAAGCGGCTTTGACGGCCGGGTTGGCCTTGAGCTGCGCGGCGGGCCCGTGCACCGCAATGCGGCCGTTTTCCAGCACGTAGCCGTAATCGGCCACATCGAGCGCGGCGGCGGCAAACTGCTCGACCAGCAGCATCGTCACGCCCTCGGCCTTGAGGCGGGCGATGATGCGAAACACCTCGTCGACCAGCACTGGCGCCAAGCCCATCGATGGCTCATCAAGCAACACGATGTCGGGGTTCAGCATCACTGCGCGCGCCATCGCCAGCATCTGCTGTTCGCCACCCGACAAGGTGCCGGCCAGCTGCAGCCGCCGCTCCTTCAAGCGGGGAAACAACGCCAGCGCGCGCTCCAGGTCGCTTTTGACGTCGCCAC
>JANXMO010000414.1 GCA_025354615.1 Burkholderiales bacterium
GTGACTCACCGCCGGGTGATGTTCAGCCGAGTGGTGGGTGAGCCATCCACTCGGACAAGTCGAGCCGCGTACTTTTAGTGCGCCATTATGTAAGTGCCGCGTCGCCTATGACATCTGCAAGTCGAGCCCGGCAGCTAAATCAGACGGTAAGGCATTGTGGACGCCGACGAATGCGCCCAGCGGAAGCGTCCTGGTAAATCATGTTGACGCCGGCCGCGTCAAAGGGCTCCGTCCTTTAACCGGAGTCCTGCGATCCTTGGGCGGTATGGATGTGCGGCAAATAACTTCCGCGCCCGTCCGAAGCTGTTATCCGTTGAACTGCGGCGAAGATTGCTTCGCAGCGGTTGCCGTCGGTCTGTGCGGAGCATCGTGTGGCGGCTACTAGTGTGGCAGCCATCTGCGATCGACCTGACAGTCGAAGATCACGCCAAGCACGGAAGCATCGTTGGCTTTTGAAAGGACAGAAGTCGTTCGAACCAGCAACACGAGTGGGCCGGTTAATTCACCTTCTTAAATAACCGTTATCCCTAGCAGCGCTGCTGGCAGCGGCCGCCCGCGGTCGAAACCACGATCGCGGGCGCGTTGCAGCTATTCGGCCGAGCTGCTGCCCACATATTCAGATGGCCGCAGAAGGCAGTTGTGCCGACGTCGGCCGCGTCTAGCGGTGGCTCGCGGTTCGCCAGTGACCACTTGACTGACAGCGGCTCGATCTCAACTCCCGACCCTGACCGGTCCCAGCCAGCCAACGGCGAATGCGACGGCGCGATGCGGTGAAGGGTTACGACGCGGGACAATCCACCCTTGCCACAAGGTAACATCTGCGTTACCTATAAATCGGCTATGACGCGTCGTCGCGTTGTATTCCCAAGAAGACCAACATGGCACTCACGCGCGAGTTCAAGGAAACAATTCAGGCACGGGTGCGCGCAGACCGCCCGTTCCGCGACGCGCTGCTGCGCGAGGGAGTAGAGCGCATGCTGAGCGGCGATGTCGACTCCGGCAAGGCGGTGCTACGCGACTACATCAAAGCCACCGTCGGCTTTGAGCAGCTGGGGGCCGCGACCGGCGCCTCCGCCAAGAGTCTTATCCGCATGTTCGGGCCGCGGGGCAACCCGCAGGCTCGTAACTTGTTCGCCGTCATCAGTCATTTGCAGCGCGAGGCCAGGCTCACTCTGCACGTGACGGGGCAATCACAGTAAAACGGACTGAGCTATGGCCCAAGCCGATCTTCTTGTCAGTCTCTTCCGCAGCGCAAGCAATGGCGACCAGCTCGGATTTCGCCGGACGGCCCAGGCGCTCATCGAAGAGGAGCGCTCGAAGGGTCACCGCGTCCTCGCTACGCGTCTTGTGAAGTCCCTCGAACCCACGGTAGCGCCCATGAATCCCACGGCTATCCCCAAACAAAACGGCCACGCCACTCCGCGCGACCTTTTCTTCGAAGTAACGCCGGCGCGGAACTTGGAGAGCCTGGTTCTCACTGACCGCCTCCGACATCAGCTGACCGAATTCGTTGAGGAACAGCATCGGGCCGAGCTCCTGCATTCGCATAATCTGCGCACGCGGAGCCGCGTCATGCTCGCGGGGCCACCCGGCAACGGTAAGACGACGCTCGCGGAGGCGCTCGCCTCGGAGTTGATGTATCCACTTCTCGCGGTGCGCTACGACACGCTCGTCGGCAGCTTCCTCGGCGAAACAGCTAGCCGCCTTAGGCAGTTGATCGAGTTCGCTAAGACGCAGCGCTGCGTGCTGTTCTTCGATGAGTTCGAGACCCTCGGAAAGGAGCGTGGTGACACCCACGAGACCGGCGAAATCAAACGCGTGGTGAGTTCGCTCCTCATGCAGATTGACGAGCTGCCCGACTACGTCGTGGTGATCGCGGCGAGCAACCATCCCGAGCTTCTCGATCGGGCCGTCTGGCGCCGCTTCCAGCTACGGCTGGAACTGCCTCTGCCAACGCGCGACCAGCTTGCTCGCCAGATCGACGCGATCGGCAAGCGGTGCGAGGTCAATTTTGGCTACACACCGGATACGCTCGCCAAGCACATGCTTGGCCAGAACTTTGCGGAGGCGGAAGAGTTCTGTCTCGGCATCGTTCGTCGCGCCGTTCTCGACCATCAGACCGAGAACGCGCTCGCGATCACAAAGCGAAAGCTGGAGGAGTGGCGCACCCGCCTGAAGCCCAAGGCAGTGAAGAAAGAGACCGCAGCCAACGGCAAGAGCGCCCGCGATGCCTGAACGGCCACTCCTCGTCTTCCCGGTCGCGCGGCGGATAGAACCCGAAGCAGGCCGTCCGCGCCCGACCGGCAAACCACACGTCCCGGAGCGGAGTCGTCAGGCCGCGCGACTGGCTCCGCAGGTTGCCCTGTTTCGCGAGGAGTTTCAACGCTACAGCGCCAGCATCCGGCAGACCGTAGAGGGGCTTGAGCCCGAGACGGTCCTCGTAATCGAGATTGCTGGAAGCGTGAAGGACTTCAAGCAGGCGGTCGACAGCACCGAAGGTCTGGAGTGGCTCGGCGAATGGGATGCCGAGGCCGAGGCTGACGATGACTTCTACGAGGTAAATGACCGAGGCGAGCGCCGACAGGTGTCTGTTGCGGGCAGGCTCTTCGTATCCATGGTTAACGAGGCCGGCATGCGTGAGCTGCTTGGTCTGTGGGACACGTGGCAACGGGGCCAGGCTCTGCCGCACGGACGCACCAAGTGGCGTGATGTCTTTGCCCAGGCCCGTGTAATTCGCCGTTGGGGAATCCAGGAGACGCTCAACGAGACCGGCATGCTCGCGCGCTGGCGCGAACTCGTCGAGCCGCTCGATGACGGCGCGATCGTGCCCTGCCAGATCGAACTCTTCTACCGGCAGCGCCCCGAGCGGCGGCGCGCCAACGAAGATGCCATCCGAAGTTTGGCCGCCGAGCTAGATGGAGCACCCCTCGGCGGCTTTATCGATATGCCGCCCATCAACTTCCATGCCGTGAAGGTGGGGCTACCAGCCGGCCGTGTACGGGATCTCATTGGCGCGCTTGACGACGGTCGGGTGGATGTCGACGCCCAGCTCTTCAACTTTCAGGGTGTGATGTACGTCCGCCCCACCGGGCAGGCGATTCCGTTTGACGGGGAGGCTGAGCCGGAGGAGTTGGAGTTTGCGGAAGCAGAGGACGTGGCTCCTCCGGTAGTGGCCATTCTGGATGGCGTCCCCAACACCCAGCATGCGGCGCTTCGCGGCCGCGTGCAGATCGATGACGCGTTCGACCTCGCTCGCCTCTATCAGCCGGGCGAGCGGCGACACGGGTCGTCGATGGCTTCGCTGGTCATTCATGGTGAGCAGCCTGGCGGCGATAGTGCCCTCGCGCGGCAGGTCTATCACGTGCCCGTGCTTCAGCCCGATGAGCATGCGAGGGGATTTGGACATCGCTGCGAGCACGTGCCGGACACAGCGTTCCTCGAAGACCGCGTTGAACGGGCGGTTCGCCGAATGCTGGAGGGCGACGGAGATTTGGCGCCTCAGGCGCCTGGCGTGAGGTTCATCAATCTCTCGATCGGCGATCCCGACCGACCCTTCATCCACTCGCCAAGCCCATTGGCGCGTCTTCTTGACTACCTCGCCTGGAAATACAAGGTTCTCTTCTGCGTGAGCGCGGGCAACTTCACAGGGCCTATTGACCTTGGGCTGACACACGCCGCGTTCTCGGCTCTCGCGCCTGCGGAGCGTGACGCGAGGGTCGTCCGCGCGATCAGTGGCCAGTTGAGTGCGAGGCGGCTTTTAGCACCGGCCGAAGCACTCAACGTCGTTACCGTCGGAGCCCTTCACTCCGACGAGTCGGGAGCCTATGTGCCCGGCCTGCGCGCAAACCTCGTCGATCAGGTCAATGTATTCAGCCCCGCCACCCGTTTTGGTCATGGCTTCAGGCGATCGATGAAGCCAGAAATCTTCCTTGCGGGCGGCCGGCAGCTCTATGACACGCCGGTCGCGGCAGGACAGAGCTATACGCCATCACTTCAGCTTCGGGCTCCAGGTCAGCGGGTTGCCTTTGATAGCGACGCGCCCGGCGAACTGAGCCACACCGTGCACACGCGCGGGACCAGCAACGCTGCGGCGCTGGCGACGCGCGCTGCGGCGCTCATCCATGAGGCGCTGGGGGACGTGCGGACGGTCGACGGACGGCCTTTGCAGGTCGATAAAGAGAGCGTTGCCGTTAAGGCGCTACTCGTCCATGGCGCCCGGCATGACGAGGGAACAGCCGGCCTTCTCCAGGCGGCGCTGCGTACTCCCGAGAACGGACGCAAGTTCCGAGAGATCACCGGTCGCTATTTAGGCTATGGGGCGCTCGATCTCCAGCGTGTGCTTGAATGCACCGAGCAGCGCGCA
>JANXMO010000435.1 GCA_025354615.1 Burkholderiales bacterium
AAACGCCTTTGGCGCGGTCCCGGTCTTCTACCGTGAAGCCGCTGCGGTCCAGCGCCAGCGCACACCCGACATGGTCGGTGTGTTCATGGGTGACGAACATGGCGTCGAGCTGGGTTGGCGCCAAGCCAGCGGCAGCCAGCCGTGCCGTCAGCTCGCGCAAGGTAAAGCCGCTGTCCAGCAGCACCCTGGCCGTTCCAGCGGCTGCATGGGCTTCAACAACGGTACCGTTGCCGGCGCTGCCGCTGCCAAGGCTTCGAAAGCGCAGCCGCGGTGCGGGTGTCAACACACCCGTTCAGCGCAGGTCGTCGAGCAGCAAACCGGCAATGCGCCGCCCAGTTTCGCTGTTTTCCACGCCGCCTTCAGCATTTTGGACTGCTACGCTGCTGCGTTGCTCACCGTCAGCGGTCACGGCCACGCGGTAGCGCGTCGGCCCGCTGGCATTGGCTTTGGATTTTCCGAAGCTGAACAACTTGCTGAAAAACCCCGGGTCATCTTTGCCGGCACGGCCAGCTTCAACATAGCGAACGAAGTAAACGCCTTTGGCGCGGTCCCGGTCTTCTACCGTGAAGCCGCTGCGGTCCAGCGCCAGCCCGACCCGCCGCCATGCGCGGTCAAAGTTTTCGTCCACTTGAAGCACCGCGGGTGAACCTTCCACCAACCTTGCACGCGAAGACGCAGCGGCCGTGGTGACAGACGTCACGCTGTTTGCCGCAATGGTGGCGGCAGCCAGGGCTGTTTTGGCTTGCTGTTCCTGGTTGCCCAACTTCAAAAGCAAGCGCTGCAACATCTCCGCTTCCAGTTGCGGATCAGTGGCGCGCGCCTCCCAGACGGTACTTTCCTTTCGATCGCCGCTGTACACCTCGGCCATGCCGCGATGGGTGATGTAGACCTCGGTTCCAGCGGCACTGCGTTCAACCCGGGTGCGAAACCGGTCACGCTCACCCGTTGAATATAAAAAGTCCACCAAGCTGCCAAGGCTGGAACGAATCAAATCTTTTGGCAGCTTGGCGCGGTTTTCTGCCCAATTGGTTTCCATGACGCCGATGTCGGCTTGGTCAGTCTCGAGCGTGAAGCCGCGTTCTTCCCAAAACGCTTGCAATTGAGGCCACAGCTGCTCGGGCGCCATGGAGGTCACCAGCCAGCGTTGCTGACCTTGCCGCTCAATCCGAACACTCGCCACGGCTTGCGGCGCAACAGCAGCAGCCACGGCACCGGTGCCGCCGGCTGCAGATTGAAAAGAAGCCGCGCTGACACTGCCGCCGGCCGGGGTTTGATAGCGCGTATCACGCGACAACTGCGTCAGATCAGGTGGAACGTCGAGCCCCGCCGTGCGCGAGCCCGACGAACGGTAGTCCACCTTGTCGCCTGAAATGATGTTGT
>JANXMO010000450.1 GCA_025354615.1 Burkholderiales bacterium
GGCCGAGCGGGCCGGCCGGGTCGTCTGAAAAAACCACACCCTGGCGCACCAGCCAGTCGACCGCCGCCGCGCTTTGCGTCGACACGAACCGCGCTGCTGCTTCGTCGACCAGCCCGGCGCCGGCAGCCTGCGTGTCCTGCACGTGCGCATTGACGCTGTCGTCCTCGCCCAGCACGCCAACGATGCCGCCCTGCGCCCACGCGGTCGCGCCTTCCTGCAGGCTGCGCTTGGCCAGCACGATGACCGGGCGGTGGTCAGCCAGATGCAGCGCGGTGCACAGGCCAGCGAGGCCGGCGCCGACGATGACGATGGGCAGCGCGGCGGTGTCGGGGAAAAAGTCGGACATGGCAAGAAGGGTCGCAGAAAGAAGAGGAAGGCTATTGCGCTGGCGCAATGCTGGCGTCAGCGATAACGCCGGCTATTGATCGGGCACATTTGAACTTGAAAGCATGTCTGATGGCATTGGCTCCCTCTCCCTCTGGGAGAGGGTGGGGGTGAGGGCTGCCGTGCCGCCATGGCATTCCCTGTCGGTGCCATGCGCCGCCCTCACCCCAGCCCTCTCCCGCGAGCGGGAGAGGGAGTCGCCATTTCGAGTTGATTGATGCCGGCTCGATGGGCACGGGCAGGTGAGTGCACCCATAGCGACTGCAGCCCGCGATAGGCGGCGTTGGCGTTCCAGCTTGAAGGCGCCTCGTCAGTCAGTTGCAGCTGCGGGAAGCGGCGCAACAAGGCGCCAAAAGCGATTTCAGCTTCGAGCAGCGTCAGGCTGACACCGATGCAGGCGTGCGGCCCGGCGCCAAAGGCCAGCAGGCCGGGTGAGGCGCGGGTGAGGTCGAGTTGGTCGGCGTTGGCGCCGTGGCGCTGCGAGTCGCGGTTCGCCGAGCCGATCAGCGCCAGCACCAGGTCGCCGCGGCGCAGCCTCTGGCCGTGCAGCTCGCAGTCGGTGATGACGCGGCGGCCGGTGTACTGCACCGGGCTGTCGAAGCGCAGCAGCTCGCGCACGGCGCCGGGCAGCAAAGCCGGCTCGCGCTGCAGCCGCTGCCAGGCGCCGGGCTGGGCCAGCAAGGCGCGCAAGCCGTTGCCGAGCAGATGACGCGTGGTTTCATGGCCGGCGAACAGCAGCATTGCGCATTGGGCCATCAGCTCGGGCCCGGGGCAAATGTGGCCGGCCGCTTCGGCTTGCAGCAAGCGGCTGAACAAGTCGTCACCCGGCGCGGCACGGCGTTGCGGCGCCAGCCGCTCGAAACAGCTGGCAAGCGCCAGCAGCGCAGCCTGCGCGCGCCGCGCCTGCTCGGCGGTGGGCCGGGCGGCACCGATGAAAGTGGCCAGGTCGTCGGACCAGGCGATGAAACCGCCGCGCTCGTCAGGCGCGATATCCATCAGCTCGGCCATCACGCTGGCGGGCAACGGCCGGGCCAGCGCGGCGATGGCATCGAAGCGGGTGTCAGCACTTTCTTCAACCGCGTCGAGCAGCGCCTCGACCCGCCGCTCGATGGCTGGCGCCAGGCGGCGCAGCACGTCGCCCTGGAAACCGGCTTGCAGCACGCGGCGGATGCGCGGGTGATCGGGCGCGTCGAGAAACAACAGGGCGCGGGCGAACAGCGGTTGCAAGTCCGGCCATCGATTGCGCGCGGCGCCAGGCTCGCCACCGCCTTCCCGCCCACCGCGGCCGGCCACCCAGCCGCCGGTGCGGCGGGCGGAAAACCGCTGGGTGTCGCGCAGCACCGCCTCCACGTCGGCGTGCCGCGTGATGAGCCAGCCGCCGCCAAAAAACTCATCGCTCCACAGCACCGGGCCGGCTTCGCGCAACGCGGCGTAAGCCGGGTATGGGTCGTTGAAAAAGGCCGGGCCGATGAACAACGGCGCTTCCGGCCGCGCACCGGGCGGAGGCACAGGCGGCAGGAAAGCCGCAGCCGGCGCCGGCGCGTTCATCGTGGCGCCGGCGCCGGGCCGAAAGCGGCGCGCCAAGCGGCATCGTTCAAATGGGCGGCCACGGCGTCTGGCTGCGGGTCGTCAAGCCACGGCACCACGCCCAGGCAGCGCAGTTGGCGCCGCTCGCGCAATTCATGCTGCAGCGTGGCCAGGTTTTCGTCGCGGTAGGCCATGTCGGCCTCGACGGTGTTGGCGACCCAGCCGGCCACCGGCAGCTGGCGCGCTTGAATGGCTTCCACCGTCAGCAGCGCGTGGTTGAGGCAACCCAGCCGCAGCCCGATCACCAGCACCACCGGCAGGCCCAGGCCGCAGGCAATGTGGCTGCTGTCCCAGTCCGCACCCAGCGGCACGCGAAAACCGCCCACGCCTTCAACCACCACGAAGTCATTGCGCGCCAGCAGCGCCTGGCCGCCGGCCAGAATGGCCGCGCGGTCAATCGTGCGGCCTTCAAGCGCGGCGGCAATGTGCGGCGCGCATGGCATGGCGAACTGGAACAGGCCGACCTCGGCATCGGTGACGTCGGCCGAGCCGGCCTGGCGCAGCAACTGAACATCTTCGTTGACGGGCACGCCGTCGATCATGCTGACGCCTGCCGCCACCGGCTTGTAGCCGGCGCAGCGCTGGCCCTGCAGCGCCAGGCGGCGCAGCAGGGCGGCGCTGATGCGGGTTTTGCCGACGCCGGTGTCGGTGCCGGTGACGAAGCAGCCGGCGGGAAAGGAAGAGTCGTTCATGAAAAAACCGGGTTGGCCGTCGAGAAAGTCGTCGGTGTGGGAACGACGCCCGGCGCCATCGCATTCAAGCTGCTGACCAGGCGCGCCACATCGGCGGCAGTGTGCGCAGCGCTGAGGGTGATGCGCAACCGCGCGGTGCCGGCGGGCACCGTTGGCGGGCGAATCGCCGGCACCCACAGGCCTTGCGCTTCCAGCGCGGCCGACAAGGCCAGCGCCGCCGCGTTGTCGCCGACGATCAAGGGCTGGATGGCGGTGGCGGACACGGCGAGTTGCCAGCCCCGGTGCGCAGCGGCACCGGGCGCCGCAGCGCACACACCACCGCCACCCCCCAGCGCGTTGCGCAGCTGCGCAATCCGCTCGGCCAATTGCGCACGCCGCCGCTCGCCTTCGTCGCCGCGCAGCAGTTGCAGGCTGGCGCAAGCAGCGTGCGCCAATGCCGGCGGCGCTGCAGTCGTGTAGATGTAAGGCCGCGCGGCCTGCACCAGCCATTCGATGACGGTAGGGTGCGCCGCGACGAAGGCGCCAGCCACGCCGGCGGCCTTGCCCAGCGTCGCCATGTAAATAAAGCGCTCATTGCGCAGCCCGAAGTGCGACAGCGCGCCCCGCCCCTGCGCGCCTAGCACGCCGAAGCCATGGGCGTCGTCCACGATCAGCCAGGCGTCGAAGCGCTCGGCCAGCGCCAGCAGCTCGGGCAGCGGCGCCAGGTCGCCGTCCATGCTGAAGACGGCATCGGTGACGATCAGCTTGACGGGCGCCTCGCAAACGGCCAGCTGCGCCGCCAGCAGGTCGAGCCGGCCATGCGGATAGCGGCGCAGCGGCGCGCGCGCCAGCAGCGCGCCGTCGGTCAGCGAGGCGTGGTTGAACTTGTCGGCAAAGATGGCGGCGCCGGGGCCGCCCAGCGCCGTCAACAGCGCCAGGTTGGCCAGGTAGCCGGTGCAAAAGCTCAAGGCGTGGGCATTGGGAATGCACGGCGCCATGAAAGCGGCCAGTGCGTCTTCCAGCGCCGCATGCGCCTGCGTGTGGCCGCTGACCAGGTGTGACGCGCCGCTGCCGGCGCCCCAGCGCTGCGCACCTTCGGCCAGCGCCGCGGCCAGCGCCGGGTGGCTGGCCAGGCCCAGGTAGTCGTTGCTGCAAAAAGCCAGCAGCTCGTGCGTGGGCGTACCGGCGTTGCCTTCGTCACCCAACTGCACATGCGGCGCGCACGGCGTGTGCACCACGCGGCGGCGACGGCGCAGCGCTTGCGCCTCGCGCTCAAGCAACTGCTGGTTCAGGTGCTGGATCAACATCATGGCAGGCGCTTTCGCCGGTGACGGCGTCCAGCGTGCGGACAACGCGCTCGGCCAACCAGCGCGACAGCGCGTCGTCCAGCAGATAAGGCGGCATCAGGTAGACGGTGCGGCCGATCGGGCGGATCAGCAGCTCGTGTTCACGCCCGGCGGCGTGGAAGCGCTCGGCGAAGCGCGGGCCGGCGACTTCATCGCGCACGTCGAAGGCCCACAGCATGCCGAGCTGGCGAAAGTGCGCCACGCGCGAGTCGTCTTGCAACGGCGACAAGGCGTCGGTCAGCACGGCGGCGCGCTGCGCGTTGACGCGCAACACGTCGTCTTGCGCAAAGCGGTCGAGCACCGCGAGCGCCGCGCGGCAGGCCAGTGCGTTGCCGCTGTACGAGTGCGAATGCAAAAAGCTGCCGGCCGCATCCTGCCCAACGAAGCTGTCGCGCACGGCACTGCTGGCCAGCACCAGCGAGAGCGGCAAATAGCCGCCGCTGATGCCCTTGGACAGGCAGATGAAATCCGGCCACAGCGGCACATCGCCCGGCGGCGTGGCCTGCTCAAAGGCGAAGAAGCTGCCGGTGCGGC